>NZ_DGRF01000039.1:0-116541 GCF_002390995.1 Clostridium sp. UBA4395 | reverse complement strand
TTATCTATTTTGCGAAAGCCCCCTTTTAGTTTATCCGATGACTACCAGCTCTAATACTCCCATCTTCTTCAAAGTGGCAGTAAAGAGCTGCTACGTCCCTGGATAACGAGTTCTAAGCTTCGAAGAAGCTAAGAACTCTGTTTATATAAATATTTGAAATATATGGTGCCGAAATTTATTCTACCCATTGTGCTATAGTACAGAGAATACTAACATTATTTTTCCTTACCTTTAGGACTCCGTCAGAAGTATTAACTTTGTACTTCTTTCCATCTACATCTTCAAAGGTTGTTATTGTTGGTACAAGTCCTGCAATTATAGCAGAATGGTCTGAAAGAATTCCTAGTCTACCTTCTGTAGTTTCACAGTTTAAAGAGACTGCATCTCCTTTAAAAAACTCACTCTCTGGAGTAATTATTGTAAGCTTAAAGACCTTTTTCATATTTTATCACATCCAAAATAATATTAACCCAAAGTCTTAGCTTTCTCTATAACATCATCTATTGTTCCTGCAAATAAGAATGCTGACTCTGGTAAATGATCATGTTTACCTTCTAATATTTCCTTGAATCCTCTTATTGTTTCCTTTATAGGAACATATCTACCTTTTAAACCAGTGAATTGCTCTCCTACTGTAAAAGGTTGAGATAAAAATCTTTGAACTCTTCTTGCTCTATTAACAAGAACTTTATCTTCATCTGATAATTCATCTACACCTAATATAGCTATAATATCTTGAAGTTCTTTATACCTTTCAAGAATATACTTTACTTGAGTAGCTATTTCATAATGTTCCTCACCAACGATTCTAGGATCTAGTACTCTTGAGCTTGATTCTAATGGATCAACCGCAGGATATATTCCAAGCTCTACTATAGCTCTAGATAGAACTGTAGTAGCATCAAGATGGCTAAATGTTGTTGCTGGTGCTGGGTCAGTAAGGTCATCAGCAGGAACATATACTGCTTGAACAGAAGTAATTGATCCACTGTTAGTAGATGTTATACGTTCTTGTAATGCTCCCATCTCTGTTGCTAGGGTTGGTTGGTATCCTACAGCACTTGGTATTCTACCTAATAATGCAGAAACCTCTGAACCTGCCTGAGTAAATCTAAATATATTATCTATAAATAATAACACATCTTGACCTTTATCTCTGAAGTATTCAGACATAGTAAGTCCTGTAAGTGCAACTCTCATTCTAGCTCCTGGTGACTCATTCATTTGTCCAAATACTAAAGCTGTCTTATTTATAACCCCTGAATCTAGCATTTCATTGTATAAGTCATTTCCTTCTCTTGTACGCTCTCCTACACCAGTGAATACTGATAATCCACCATGTTCTCTAGCTATATTGTTAATTAATTCTTGTATAAGTACAGTTTTACCAACTCCTGCACCACCAAAAAGTCCTATCTTTCCACCCTTTTGATATGGTGCTATTAAATCTATAACCTTTATACCAGTTTCAAACATTTCTGGTTCCACAGATTGCTCAGCAAAGCTTGGAGCTGGTCTATGAATTGTATAATAATTATTAGTATCAAGAGGACCTTTTCCATCTTTAGTTTGACCTAATACATTGAACAACCTTCCAAGGACCTGTTCTCCTACAGGCACTTCAATAGGTCTTCCTGTATCTATAGCCTTAACTCCACGCTTAAGTCCTTCTGTTGATTCCATAGATATAGTTCTAACTATATCATCACCTATATGTTGTTCAACCTCAGCAACTATAACTCTACCATCCATCTTAATTTGGATTGCATTATAAATGTTAGGCAATGAGTCTGTGTCAAATTTTATATCTATTACTGGTCCAATAATTTGAACTACTTTACCAATACGTTGTGCCATATTAATTCGCTACATCTAACTTATTAACATATAAGTTAAATATAACTCCTCCTATCTATACTTTTTATATAGGTTACGATATAATGGCTTATTAACTTTGTGCTTGAGCTCCACCAATAATTTCTGAAATCTCTTGAGTGATAGCCCCTTGTCTAACCCTATTATATTTTAACCTTAAAGAAGCTATTAATTCATCTGCATTTTGAGTCGCACTGTTCATTGTCTCCATTCTATTTCCCTGTTCTGAAGCCTTAGAATTTATCATTGCATTAAGTATCATTGCATTACAATAGGATGGTACTATTGACTCTATAAGCTCTTCTTTGTTACCTTCTATATCAAATTCATCTTCACCAATATGGTCTTCTTCGCTTTCTTCAAAAGTAAGAGGCAATAATCTACACTCTTTTGGTTCTTTTACTATTGGATTTTTAAACCAAGTATAAAGTATACTTACTTCTCCTACTTTTTCTTCACTAAACATATTGAAGCTATACTCAAAGATACTATTAGCTTCAGTAGCTGTAGGCACATCAGAGATAGTTTGATTATGTTTATCTAATGTCTTAATTCTATGTCTCTTAGCTAAGCTTTTACCTTTTTCACCAATAACTGCTATTAAATAATCCTCTTCATGGCCTTTAGTTATTTCTTTAAGCTTATCCATAACATTGTTATTATAGGCACCGCACATTCCCATATCTGAAGTTATAACAATGATTAATTTCTTTTTACTTCCATTGGATTGCATATATCTATTTTCTTTTGGCAGTGATGGAATTACTTCATTCATAACTTCTCTATAGCTTTTAAAATACGTGTTATTTGTATATAAGGATACCCTTACCTTTTTTAGTTTAGATGTTGCTACTAAGGCCATAGCCTTAGTAAGCTTTTTTGTATTCTCTATAGATTTTATTCTCTTTTTTAAAATAACTAATCCTGCAACGCCCATATTTTCACCTCCTAAAAATTTAGGTGATATCTCTAAATTTCAGTTAAAAATACTTTTTTAAATTCAGTTATGGCCATATTAAGTCTTTCTTTTATTTCTGAATCTAATTCTTGTTTTTCTTTTATAGAACTTGGGATATCTCTATAATGAGTACCTATATATTCTAAAAATTCCTTTTCAAAAGCTTTAACCTTATGAACTGGAATATCACTTAAGAAATCATTCACTCCGCAATATATTATTATTATTTGCTTTTCTACATCCATAGGAGCATATTGTCCCTGCTTTAATATTTCTATAAGTCTTTTACCCTTTTCAAGTCTCTTAACAGTTTCTTTATCTAAATCTGATCCAAATTGAGTAAAGTTCACAAGTTCTCTATATTGAGCAAGTTCTATTCTAAGGGTTGATGATACTTGTTTCATAGCTTTAATTTGTGCATTTCCTCCAACCCTAGATACTGATATACCTGCATTTACCGCTGGTCTTTGACCTGCATGGAACAAGTCAGATTCTAAGAAAATTTGACCATCTGTTATAGATATTACATTTGTAGGAATATATGCTGTAACATCTCCTGCTAAAGTTTCTATTATTGGAAGAGCAGTTAATGATCCTCCTCCTAAGTCATCAGAAAGTTTTGCAGCTCTTTCTAAAAGTCTTGAGTGAAGATAGAATACATCTCCTGGATAAGCTTCTCTTCCTGGTGGTCTACGAAGTAATAATGACATAGTTCTATAAGCAACAGCGTGCTTAGACAAATCATCATATACTATAAGTGCATCTCCACCTTTATACATAAAATATTCAGCCATTGAACATCCTGAGAAAGGTGCTAAATATTGAAGAGATGCAGATTGTGATGCCGTTGCAGCTACAACTATTGTATAGTCCATAGCCCCTTCAGCCTTAAGTGTATTAACTATATTAGCAACAGTTGACTGTTTTTGACCTATAGCTACATAAACACAAGTTACATTTTTGCCCTTTTGATTTATGATAGCATCTATTGCTAATGCACTTTTTCCAGTCTGTCTATCTCCTACAATTAACTCTCTTTGACCTTTTCCAATTGGAATCATAGAGTCTATAGCCTTTATACCTGTTTGCATAGGGCTTTTTACTGATTGTCTCTCTATAACTCCTGGTGCTTCTACTTCTACAGCTCTGTATTCTGAAGTTACTATCATTCCGTTACCATCGATAGGATTTCCTAGAGAATCTACAACTCTTCCTACAAGAGCTTCACCAACAGGTACTTCTACTACTCTACCCGTTCTTTTTACTATATCGCCTTCTCTGATACCTTCTTCAGAACCTAATAATACGCATCCAACATTGTCTTGCTCTAAGTTAAGGGCAATTCCGTATACGTTATTAGGAAATTCTAATAGCTCTCCTTCTAAACAATTATCTAATCCATATATTCTAGCTATACCATCTCCAATTTGGATTATAGTTCCAGAATCTATAGTGTTAATGTGACTTTCATATCTATCTAATTCTCTTTTTATAATAGATGTTATCTCACCTGGTTTAATATGCATGATTCCACCTCTATTCTCACCACGATTTAAAGCCTGTATTACATGTCATCTCTAACATATCTAAGCTTACTTTTTACTGTTCCATCAGTAATATCATTTCCTATTTTAACTAATACTCCACCAACTATACTCTCATCTATTTCTTCATGGATTACTATTTTTCTACTATAGAACTTCTCAAGTCCTTTAGTTAACTTAATTCTCTCTTCATCAGTTAGTGGAATTACAGTCCTAACTGTGGCATTAAGAATTTTACCTTTTTCATCTAAATCTATAATACACTCTTGAGATTTAGCCTTACCAATCTTACATTTTTCACTATTAACTATCTCATCAATTGTAGCTTTAGTAGTTACATCTTCACCTATAATAACTTTGATATCATCTTTGTAAGACTCATCTACTATATTATTTATGACAATTTCTCTACTATAGAAATCCATTAACCAACCTCTTAATTTTTTTGTTTCTTCTTCATTTAGAGGTTTATTTGTTATAATATCTGCTAATAATTCTTTATTAAGCTCACTAAAGTTATATCTACCTACGTTACCTTCTGATATATTCTTAAGATCCATAAGTTTAGTCTTAATAGTTCCATCTATGGTTTCATCTCCTACAGAGATTAACATTCCACCTAATAGAGATTTATCTATTTCTTCCTCTATTATTACTGTCTTTTCATAACGTTTTTCCAACTTACTTTTAATAGTTTCTCGTTCATTATGATTTAATGGAATTACAGACTTAATTTTAGCTACAACGGTATTATTATTTTTAAGGTATACTAATCTAAACTGATTATACTTTTCTCTCAGATAAAGTATCCTTCCTTTGTCAATAAGTAATAGTAAAAAACTTAAAAGTTCATCCTCTATCTTACCCTTAAATAATTCCTCAAATATTCTCTTTTTATTGTGCTTATTAATTTGAGGATTTCTGATAATCTTTATAAGTCCTTCATTATTATCCATTTCCTCAACTACTTCACCTAGTTCTTCCAAAACAGTTTCTATATTACCTGCTTCTTTACACATTTCATAAAGAGCTAGGGCATACCGCCTATCTAAAAATTCATACATTTTTAAATACCTACCTTAGCTATAAATTTATCAATTAACTCTCTGTGACTTTCTTCATTGATTTCTTTCTCTAAAGTTTTCTCAGCAAGTTTCATGGATAAATCAATAATTTCTTGCTTAATTTCTTTACTAGCTTTTTCTCTTTCCCTTTTTATTTCTTTAGTAGCTCGTTCTTTTATGTTAGCTACTTCTCTTTGTGAGTCTTCAACTATCTCAGCATATACTTTATCAGCTTTTTGCTTATAACTCTCTACTAATTTCAAGCCATCATTTCTATATCTTTTAACATCTTCATCATACTTTTGTTTTAATAACTTCGCTCTTTCTTCTTCATCCCTAGCCTTTTTGAAAGCACTTTCCACTTCTTCTTTTCTAGTATTGATAACTGCTAAAGTCTTATTAAACACAAATTTTCTTAGTATTAAATAAAATATAAAGAAATTGATGGTTGATGGTACTATAATACTCCAATGAATATTCATAAGCTACGTTCCACATCATCCTCTTAATTTAATCACAAATATATACTACACTACCTACTTTATCTTCTTAAAAATGCAACTAATTAAGATATGGAACTACACCCTCCTTCTCAATATTTTTACTAAGATATTAACCTTTTACTCCGAATAATATTAATAATAATCCAAGTAAAAATCCATATATAGCTGTTGCCTCTGATAAAGCTCCCCCTACTATTAAAGCACTCATTATTTTACTACTAGCCTCTGGTTGTTTTGCTATACTCTCTACTGCTTTACCAGTAGCATTTCCTGTTCCTAATCCTCCACCAATAACTGCAAGTGCTGCTATACCTGCTCCTAATGCTGACATTCCTGCTATAAAAGCTGCTGAATCCATTTATAATTCCTCCTCAAAAATAAATATTTTTTATATTTATAGTAATTTACTATTAATAATTTTTATTTAGTTAAATTTAGTTTTTAATGTTCTGCTGTAATCTTAATATTAATCATTGTTAACATTACAAAAATAATCATTTGTATGGTTCCATCAAATATATCAAAATAGAAATGGAACGGTATAGGTAATCCTATTGCTGCAATAAAATTTAATCCTGTAAGAGCTCCGTATAGAAGTTCCATAATCATTGTTGCTGCAAAGATATTTCCAAAAAGTCTTAGACTTAATGATATTGGAAGCATAATTCTCTCCATTATATTTATTGGTAACAATAATGGAACAGGAGATGCATATCCTTTAAAGTAACCCCAAAGACCTAACTTTTTAATAGTATGCCCTTGAATTACAAAAAAAGTAGTAAGTGCAATTCCTAAGCTTACACTAAAATCTGATGTAGGAGGCTTTATTCCAAATAACCCTACCATATTTAATAAAAATAAATAAATTCCTAAGGATCCTATGTAAGGAATAAAAGGACTTGAGCCTGGTCCCATGTTATCTTTAACTACATTAGATAAAAATTCTATTCCAACTTCTACAATACTTTGTACCTTACCTGGAACTTTTTTAACCTTTCTACTATATAGAATGGATAAACCCAAAGCTAATGCAATAAATACCCATTGTATAAAAACACTTGACATAACTTCATATTTATATCCAAAAATATTAATTGCAAACAAAGGTGCCATTTCTTCCATAACATCATACTCCTTTCTGGCTCTTCAAGCTAAAACCATAACATAATATAGCTAATAGCTGAGCCGTATATCCTGCAATAAAAATAAAAAAGCTCACCTCACTTTTCTTAATTATAGCGAGAGATATTCCACAAACAAGTCCTATTCTAACTATATAGGATAAAAGTATTAATAAACCTTTAAATCTCTTATCCTTCATAATAATCATTTCAGTTGTCAGTGAGTTAATAATAAAATTCACAAAACTACAAATTATCCCCAATAAAAAAAACCAGGATATCCAGTTAAAGAATAACATTAAAATTAATGAAACTATAATTCCTATAATAGAATCAAGTAAGCCAACAAGCTTAATAACCTCTGAGCACTCTTTATTCATTGGATTGGACCACCTCGCTTTTGCATATATGATATTATACATCTAGGTTCAAATCTTCTAAAACCTAAATTTTCACCAAATTAGGTCAAATTAGTTCTAAAGAAGTAAATAATCAATAATAGTACAAGTTCTCTCTGCTTTGCTACATTTTTTGAGGTTTTACAATAAAAGGATTATTTCAAAAGACTTTTATTCATTTGTCTGTTAAAACTGAAAATTTACAATAAGTAGTCAAAAGAATTTAAAATATCAATTATTTTCTGAATTAAAAGAATTCTTACTAAAATATTCCCCAATAAACTCTAATAAATCAATTTAAACCTCTACATTACACTTTATATATAAAAAAGTATATAATTGTATATTCATTGTATGCAATTTTTTATGCATTGTATTCATTAAAAAAACGGATGCTCCGTTTAATTTTACTTAATATTGATTAAATATTTATTAACTTATTCAAAATTCTAACTAATAAGGGCTACTCTTCTCTATAGAAACATTGTTTTTAGGCTTATTGCTTTACTTTTATCCTTTAAAGTTATTTTTATTGTATCTTATCGGTACTATTTCTATACTAAACTAAATTATAAATATTTGAACTTTATATCAAAATACAGAATATTATATAATCTTAACCTTATTAAGTAATATAATAAAGTTATAGTATTTTTTTATTACCTAAAAAAAATAATAAAAAATAATAATTTTCTCTTGATAATTATTATTTAATAGTATATAATAAGTTCATAAGATAAATACATCGAGAAAATCTAAAAACAAAAACTATTATAATATGAAGATTTAAGGAGGAAATATTTATGAAAAAATTTGTATGTACAGTATGTGGTTATATTCACGAGGGAGATTCAGCTCCAGAGTTTTGTCCAGTATGTAAGGCAGGTGCTGATAAATTTGTAGAAAAATCAGAAGGCAACCTAGCTTGGGCTGATGAACACAGAATAGGAATTGCAGCAGAAGTTGATCAAGAAGTAATTGAAGGATTAAGAGCTAACTTTACTGGAGAATGTACAGAAGTTGGAATGTACTTAGCAATGAGTCGTCAAGCAGATAGAGAAGGATATCCTGAAGTAGCTGAAGCTTATAAGAGAATAGCATTTGAGGAAGCTGAACACGCAGCTAAATTTGCTGAATTATTAGGAGAAGTAGTTGTAGCAGATACAAAAACTAATTTACAAATGAGAGTTGATGCTGAGCATGGTGCTTGCCAAGGTAAAAAAGACCTTGCTACATTAGCTAAAAAATTAAACCTAGATGCAATTCATGATACAGTTCATGAAATGTGCAAAGATGAAGCTAGACACGGTGCTGCTTTCAACGGTTTATTACAAAGATATTTTGGTAAATAACCCCCATTCCCCTAATTTAATAAAATTTACCTAAATAATATATGGAGCTCTAGTATTAACTAGGGCTCCTTTTTTTGTATACAATTTAATATGTTAATATTATTTTTATTAGAAAAATACCCTGATTAGAAATCTAAATCTAATCAGGGCAATGTTACAACTGTAATAATATACTACTTAGTTCCGAATAAACGATCTCCAGCATCACCTAAACCTGGAACAATATATCCATGTTCATTTAATTTCTCATCTATTGAAGCTAAATATATATCCACATCTGGATGTGCTTCCATAACCGCTTTTATTCCTTCAGGAGCTCCAACAAGACACATAAGTCTTATATTTTTAGCCCCTCTTTTCTTAAGAGCATTTATTGCATCTATAGCTGAGCCTCCAGTTGCAAGCATTGGGTCAGTTACTATAATATCTCTATCTTCTATATCTTGAGGTAACTTACAGAAGTATTCTACCGGCATTAAAGTTTCTTCATCTCTATACATACCTATATGTCCAACTTTAGCTGCAGGTATAAGCTTAAGCATTCCATCAACCATTCCAAGTCCAGCTCTTAATATAGGTACTATTGCCATTTTCTTTCCCGCAAGAACTTTACACTTTGTAATTCCTATAGGTGTTTCAATTTCCACTTCTTCTAGTTGCATATCTCTAGTAACCTCATAAGCCATAAGCATAGCAACCTCTTCTACTAATTCTCTAAAGTCCTTAGACCCCGTATTTATATCTCTCATGAATGCTAATTTATGTAGTATTAATGGATGGTCTATTTGTGTAACTTTACTCATATGTTCTTATCCTCCTAAAATTATTTATTATATTTTTTTTCTATCTCCATTATCTTGTTAACCCTATTCTCATGTCTTCCACCTTCAAAGGTTGATCCAAGAAATGCATCAACTATATCTAAAGCAAGTCCGGTTCCTACAACTCTTTCTCCCATTGCTAATATATTAGCATTATTATGTTCTCTAGTCGCATGTGCACTAAAAGTATCACTGCATAGCGCTGCTCTTATTCCTGGTATTTTATTAGCTGATATACTTATTCCAATTCCTGTACCGCATATTAAAATTCCATAATCATATTCTTTAGCAACTACTGATTCAGCCACTTTTTCAGCAAAATCTGGATAGTCACAAGAATCTTCTGTATATGTGCCATAATCCCTAACTTCTATGTTCTTTTTCTCTAAGTGCTTAATTACTTCTTTTTTTAATCTTAAACCACCATGATCACTACCTATTGCTATTTTCATATTTATCCCTCCAATTATACTTTTAATATGTTAAAGCCAGCACTTTTTTTAAGTCTATTCATTACTGCAGTACCTACTCCACTCTCTTCAAATGCTTCACAAAGAATTATATCAATGTCTATACTATCAAAACTTCTTAAAACTCTAAATAAATTTTTACCTATATCTTCCATATCACATCTTGCTCCAATAGAAATAACAGTTCCTTTATTATATAAAGATTTTGTTTCATCAGTTGCAATAATTCCAACTTTTTTACCTTGTTTAATATAATTTAATACTATTTCATTAATTTTTGCAACAACTTTATCTATATCACCGTCTACTATCTTCACAGGAGCCTTCGGTGCATAATGTCTATATTTCATTCCTGGTGCCTTAGGCTTAAAATCTTCTGTAGGCTTTGATAATACAGATGGATCTATATAAACCTGATTATCTATTTCCCTTAACATCTCTAAGGTTATAGCGCCTGGTCTTAAAATACATATAGGGGAAACTGTACAATCTACTATAGTTGATTCTACACCCACAATACTATTTTCTCCTCCTAATATATAGTCTACCTTTCCCTCTAAATCTTCAACACAACTTTCCATGTCTGTAGGACTAGGTCTACCGGATATATTAGCTGAAGGTGCTGCTATAGGTACTCCAGCGGCTTTTATTAAACCTATAGCGATATTATTTTGTGGCATTCTAATTCCCACAGTAGGCAACTTTGCACTAGTAACCTGTGGAACTAGTTCAGTCTTCTCAAGTATTATGGTTATTGGTCCTGGCCAAAACTTTTTTATTATTTCTCTTGCTACAATTGGTACATTTTTAACATAGGGCTCTATATTATAATCCCCTACATGAATAATCAGAGGATTATCTTGCGGCCTACCCTTTGCCATAAAAATTTTAGCTACTGCTTCACTATCTAACGCATTAGCACCTAATCCATATACGGTTTCCGTAGGGAAGGCTACAAGTCCACCATCTTTTATAACTTTTCCTGCTTCTTTTATCACACTTTCATCCGGAGTCTTCTCACTTAACATCACAACTTTTGTTTTCATACCTATTAACACCCACTTCAATAATCCATTAAAATAAATTTATCATTACAAACCCAAATATAATTCCAAATATAATCCACATTGCATTTGTATAACTACTATGCAATTCATTGCTTTCCGGAAGCATTTGCCCAAAAGCTACATAAAGCATAATTCCACTGGCAAAGGCAATACTATAGCCTAAAAATGAAGATGATATGGAATTAATTAACATACCTATCCAGGCTCCTATAACAGTTGGAAATGCTACTAAAAAACTATACCATAAAATTTTAAATGGTTTCTTGCCAGCAGCTATTAACGGTGTTGCCATGGCAATTCCTTCTGGTATATCATGAATGGATATTAATATACTCATCTTTATACCTAATCCCGAACCTTTAACAAATCCAAAACCCATTATAATGCCTTCTGGAAAGTTGTGCATCATTAACCCTAAAGCCATTAATATTGCAACTTTTGTATGATTTATCATATTTGGATTTCTATCATTACTGTGGCTACTTGCTTTAATTAAACAATCTATAAAATATATAACTATTACTCCAATAATTATAACTATGAGAGTTCTAATAAAGCCGATCTTATCAATTGATTCTGGTATAAGTTCTAGGAAAATTATTGATATAATTATCCCTGTAGCAACTGCCAATAAAACTCCTAATAACTTGTCAGTAGGATTTTTTAAGGATACTCCAATTAATGCACCAACCATAGTTCCTATTAGAGATACTATAGCAGAAAAAATTCCTATTATAAATATAGTACTATTCATAATTTCTCCTTGAAAATTAGTATTAGTAAAATATATTTATAAATTCTATGTTTTATTCTGTTTTCTATATTCTTTTATATTAGCTATAGCATCCTCAGTAAATACAGCAGTTACACAATACTTAAAAAGTAGATCTAATAGCATATATTTCTTTACTCCACCTCGTTTTACTACAAAGTAATAATAGTCATCATCCTTAGGCATTTTTACTTTAACATAATATTTCCCTATACCACTGAATCTCTCTAGCACTTTATTCGTAACCAATCTCAATCTTTTATTTCTAAACTTAGACTTTGTTATTATCAATATATCAAAGTACTTTTCTTGAGGTATTGTATGAATAATTGCTACTTTACTATAGTGAATTTTATATTTTATTCTACCACCTAAAATAGATATCAGTATTTTATCTTCATATAATTGAAACTTTAAATATTCTTCATTGTATCTCATTAGTACAGAAAATAATATTAAACTTTCAATAACACAAAGATATATAATAAAAAATATATTTATTTGTTTAGCTATAAGCAACACTATAGGCAATATTATAAAAATAAAGCCCATAGATAGCATAAACCTTTTGTAAGATTTTCTTTGCTTCTTTAGGACTTTATCTATATCCATTAAGTAATCCTCCACCTTACAAAATTTAATACCTAAATACCATTTCCCATTGCCTTCATTTTTTCGGCTTGGTCAGCAGTTATTAACCCATCTAACATCTCATCTATATCTCCATCTAGGAAAGCTTCAAGTTTATAAAGAGTTAATCCTATTCTGTGATCTGAAACCCTTCCTTGAGGATAGTTATAGGTTCTAATTCTTTCACTTCTATCTCCAGTTCCAACTTGACTCTTTCTATCATCTGCAATTCCTTTAGCTCTTTCTGCTTCTGCTGCTTCATATAGTCTAGCTCTTAATATTTTCATAGCCTTTTCCTTGTTTTTAAGCTGGGATTTTTCATCTTGGCATGAAACTACAAGTCCTGTTGGTAAGTGAGTCATTCTTACTGCTGAATCTGTTGTATTAACGCACTGTCCACCATTTCCTGAAGCTCTAAATACGTCTATTTTTATATCATTCATATTTATGTCGATATCTACGTCTTCAACTTCTGGAAGTACTGCAACAGTGGCTGTAGATGTATGGATTCTACCACTTGATTCCGTGTCAGGTACCCTTTGAACTCTATGCACTCCACTTTCATATTTCAGTTTACTATAAGCCTTATCACCTTTAACCATGAATACTACTTCTTTAAATCCACCGATATCAGTTTCATTAGCACTCATTATTTCTACTTTCCATCTGTTACGCTCTGCATATCTTGTATACATTCTAAATAAATTGGCTGCAAATAAAGCTGCTTCATCTCCGCCAGCTCCACCTCTAATTTCTATAAATACGTTTTTATCATCATTAGGGTCTTTAGGTAATAATAATATTCTTATTTCTTCCTTAGACTTCTCGCATTGTTCCGTTAATGCCTTTATATCTTCTTGAATCATCTCTCTCATTTCTCTATCTGATTCTTCATTTAGCATTTCTTTATTTTCAGCTAATGCATTTTCAGCATCTCTGTATTCTCTATACCTTCCTACTATTATCTCTAATTCTGCATGCTCTTTACAAAGTTTTTGCCACTCCTTTTGATTAGCCATAATACTAGGATCACTAATCATATTTGATAATTCATCATATTTGTTTTCTAAAAAACCTAATCTCTCTAACATATATTAACACTCTCCGTAATTTAATCATAAATCTTAATTTTTTACATCATTACATTATATCATAAAAATATTATTTATGGTAACTTTCCTATGACAACTCGATGATTTCCACTCAAATCCCTTAAACTATATATATCACTAAATCCTTCAGTTTTCATGATAGATTTTACTTCCATTTCCTGATCATGTCCTATTTCAAAACATAAATATCCATCAGAGGAAAGTACCTCTTTTCCTTCTTTGCATATCCTTCTATAGAAATCAAGTCCATCTTGACCTCCTGAAAGAGCTAGGTGAGGTTCAAAGTCTTTAACATCTTCCATAAGGGTAGGAATTACTTCCTCCTTAATATATGGTGGATTTGACACTATCATATTAAATTTTAAACCTTCTTTTATAGGTAATTGAAATAAATCACTTTTATTTACATTGGTCTTTTCTCCTAAATTTAAGTTTGAAATATTTTTTTTAGTTACATTTAATGCTATATCACTTACGTCATATAACCACACTTTGCTATTTTTTACATAATGGCCTATGGAAATTCCAATAGCTCCACTTCCACAGCACATATCACATATTAAACTTATATTATTTTTCTTTATTATAGAAATACACTCTTCTACTAAAATCTCTGTATCTGGTCTTGGTATCAACACTCCCTCTTCTACGAAAAAGTTAATACCCATAAACTCAACTTGCCCTAGAATATATGCCATAGGTTTTTTACAACTTCTTAAATTTATAAGTTTAAAAAACTCTTGCTCTTTATCTAAAGTTAATATTTCTGACCTGTTCATAATTATATACAACTTTTCTACATTTAAAACCCTACATAATAGAAGCTGTGCATCTATTATGTATGATTCAATATCACTGCTTTTTAATATATCATATGCCTTTATTAACGCTTCATTTATATTCATATTGTTCCTCATTCACTATAATTCATTCTAACCCCTCTGCAGCTTTTAATGAAGTTATTGCAACTTCAAGCATAGATTCATCGGGTTCTTGTGTTGTTATCTTTTGCAAAAGTAACCCTGGCCATGCAATAATTTTTGATATTTTACTATCACTCTTTCCTAGCCATTTTATAACCTCATAAGTTACTCCAGATACTACTGGTAGTAATAAAACTCTAGAAATCACTCTCTGACCTATAGATTGCCATCCCGTGAAGGAAAATATAATTATACTAATAACCATAACTAAGAATAAAAAATTAGTTCCACACCTTGGATGGAGTCTTCCAAACTTCTTAGCATTTTCTGGTGTTAAATCTATACCACTTTCATAGCAAAATATAGTTTTATGCTCAGCTCCATGATATTGATATACTCTTTTTATGTCTTCTAGTTTTCCAACAATAAATATATATCCTATAAATATTATAACTCTTATTATCCCTTCTATAATATTTAAAACTACCACATTAGATGTTATTGTTTTTTTCACCAAACTAGTCAATGCCGTTGGTAAAATAAAAAAGAGTAATATAGAAAAAGCTAGGGAAAGAACTAATGATATACCCATTAGTACACTATTTCCTTTCTCCTTAAAAACTTTATCAAACCATTTATCAAATTTAGATTCTGACTCTTCCTCATCATCCTCAAAGAAGGAAGCTGAATACTCTAAGCTTTTTATGCCTATAATTAAAGATTCTATAAGAGATATAAATCCTCTTATTATAGGAAATCCAAAAAATTTATTTTTCTTAGTCAAGCTTTCACTTGATTCTTTTTTAACTTCAATACTACCATTAGGAAGCCTTACAGCAGTTGCAAGCCCCTTAGTTCCCCTCATCATTACACCCTCTATAACTGCCTGTCCCCCGACTGTTGTCTTCTTTTCCATTTTAACACCTGCCTTCTATTTCTTATTTCTAACTTCATAATATTATCTTAATATAAGCATCCTATTATTTTAGCTATTATCTACTATTTGCCGCTTCCTCTTCATACTTAATATAACATTCTGCACAAAGAGACTCGTACTCTACATTATCTTCATTATCAATGGCAACTTGATTACCTTCAAAAACAAATTTACCATTAATCTTTCTTCCATTTAATATAGCTTTCTTACCACATTTACAAATTGTTTTTAGCTCCTCTAAACTATGAGCTACTAGTAAAAGTCTTTCACTACCTTCAAAGCCCTCCATCTGAAAATCTGTTCTTAAACCATAGCATATTACTGGAATATTTAATTTAACAGCTATCATAAACATTTCATCAACTTGAGCTTTTGTAAAAAACTGAACTTCATCTGCTAGTATGCAGTGAATTTGTCCATTTTTCTTTATATAATCTTCTACAGTAGTAAAAATATTCTCTCCTTTAGAAAAACTTAAATCTACTTCTTTTGTAACTCCAAGCCTAGATACAATTTTATTTCCTCCCTTTGTATCAGTCTTGGGTTTAATTATTATTACTTTCATTCCTCTTTCTTCATAATTATAAGCTACTTGAAGAAGATTTGTAGACTTTCCACAATTCATTGCTCCATATCTAAAATATAGTTTACTCATAGTAATATTCCTCCAAAGTCCATCAATTAATCACATAATATTATTTTAGTAGAAAAAACTCCATTAATCAAATTAATATTATAAGTACATTTTTAAAAATAAATATTTTTATATACACTAATACTATATAATACAATTAATAATCATATTGACCTTATTTTATCTCTATGTTATAATCTAATAGTTGATAATACGGGTATGTATGTTATATCGAAAGAGGTGAAATGAAATGCAAGAAGGAATACATCCAAACTATAACGACGAAGCTGTTGTTAAGTGTGCTTGTGGTAATACTTTTGTAACAGGTTCTGTTAAATCAGAATTAAAAGTTGATATTTGTTCAAAATGTCATCCGTTCTTTACTGGTAAGCAAAAGAATGTAGACGTTGGTGGAAGAGTTGACAAGTTTATGAAAAAATTCAACCTTAAAAGCGAATAATCATATATATTTTTATGTAGGAGAAGAATACTTCTCCTATTTTTTATGTCCAAAAGCCATAGGTATAAACTCTACCTATGGCTTTTCATATAATCTATTTTAATATATCTTGGTTTTTAGATACAATTTCAAAAAATTCTTCATTATTGTTAGTTTTTGATAAAATTCCTATAAGTTTTTCAGTAACAGCTTGAGGGTTCCCTGTCTTATACATAATCTTTCTTATGTTATAACTAACTTCAAGCTGTGATTTTGTAAGAAGCAAATCCTCTCTACGAGTTCCTGACTTATAAATATCTATAGCTGGGAAGATTCTACGTTCTTGTAGCTGTCTATCAAGGTGTACTTCCATGTTACCAGTACCCTTAAACTCTTCAAAGATCATATCATCCATCCTACTTCCAGTCTCAACCAAAGCTGTAGCAAGAATAGTTAAACTTCCTCCTTCTTCAACATTTCTAGCTGCACCAAAAAACTTTTTAGGCATAAGTAAAGCTCCTGTATCTAATCCACCTGATAGAGTTCTACCCGTTCTAGTTATTGTTAAGTTGTAAGCTCTAGCTAATCTTGTTAAACTATCTAAAAGAATTATTACATCTTGTCCTTGTTCTACCATCCTTTTTGCTCTTTCAAGTACCATATAAGCTACCTTCGCATGATGTTCTGGCTCTTCATCAAATGTTGAGTAAATTACATCTCCCTTAATAGATCTTTGCATGTCTGTAACCTCTTCTGGTCTTTCATCGATAAGAAGTACTATAACTTTAACTTCTGGATGATTAACTGCTATACTATGAGCAATTTTCTTTAAGATAGAAGTCTTTCCCGCTTTAGGTGGAGCAACTATTACACCTCTTTGACCTTTCCCTATAGGTGATAATATGTCCATTAATCTAGTTGATAAATCTTTAGAATCTTCAGTTTCTAATTTCAATCTCTCTGTAGGATATATAGGAGTTAGTCTCTCAAAAGATGTTCTCCCAACAGCTCTCTCTGGATTTTCACCATTTATTTTTGTTACTTGTAGAAGAGCTTGATATTTTTCTCCTTCTTTAGAGCTTCTTACTTTACCTTCTACTTCATCACCATTCCTAAGATTAAATCTTCTAACTTGGGATATTGAAACATATATATCGTTATTTCCACTTAAATAGTTATTCATTCTAAGTAATCCAAAATTAGCATTGTCACTTAATTCGAATATTCCTTTTGATGTTTCTGATTCACTTATTAAACTCTTTAATCTTTCACGCTTTTCTTCTATACTATCAACCTTTTCTTCCACTACAGTTTCCTTTGATTCTTCAATGTCCAAACCTTTACTAATAACTTCATCTTTACTATTATCCTCTTCTACATCTTTCTTAGTAAGTTTCTCCTTAAGAATTATACCTTCTTTTTTTATTTGAGCAGGTTGTATTTTTTCATCATCCTTATGGGAATCTTCTTCATTTTTAATCTCAACAGATTTTAAAGATACTCTTTCAATTTCTTCAATTAATTCATTCTTTTTAAACTTAGTAATATTTTTTATTCCTAATTCCTTTGCAATACTCTTTAATTCTATAACACTCATGCTATGTAAATTTTCACTATTCAAAGGATCACCTCCTAATTGTATATTTCATTTAAATGTAACTTTGGAAAATAATATTTATATGATTAATATAATTCGATATTATTTATAAATGATAGAAGTTTGAAGCTTACTTTTAAAATGTATTAAAATTTTGTATTGTTTATTTTATTTGTTTAATCTATTCATATAATTATATATAACTAAACTTGCTGTAGTATAGATTTTACTATATAAGTATACACTATATTTTCAAAAAATCTATTACCAAGTAAAATATTTATTGCTATATCAATAAATATTTTACTTTAAATTGAAAAATCTAAGAACTCTGTTTATCATTTTAACCAAATATTTCTATACATATACAGAACTAAGCTATTTAAATAATCTATTATAATTTAAAACTACTTATCCTTATCTATCAAATCCATTATATTATACTTAGTTATTTTATATTGAAGTGTTTGCCTTGGTATATTAAGAAATTTACTTGCTTTACTTACATTATTACTATGAATAATTAAAGCTTCCTTTATATATTTAATTTCCATATTCACAAGTTTATCTTTAAGGGACAAACTTTCAATAATATTTCCTAATTGCAAATCAGATATTTCAATAATTCCATGCCTTTTATAATTTAAAGCACCTTCGATTATATGTTCTAATTCTCTCACATTTCCATCATAGTCTTTTTTCATTAAAACTTCTAATGCATAACTATCTATTCCATTAACATTAGTACCTAATCTTTTATTATGCTTTTCTATAAACATTGATACAAGTATAGGTATGTCTTCTTTTCTAGAATTTAATTCAGGCATGTTAATTCTTATAACATTAAGTCTATAGTATAAATCTTTTCTTAATTTATTGCTCTTAACTAAAAAATCAGGATTCTCATTTACTGATGCTATTATTCTTATATCTGTTTTTCTAGTGTTAGTCTCACCGATTCTTCTAAATTCTCCTTCTTGAAGAACCCTTAAGAACTTTCCTTGAAACATTATATCCATAGAATTTAACTCATCTAAATACAAAGTACCACCATTGGCTATATCAAATAACCCTTCTGACTCTATAGCTCCAGTAAAACCACCTTTTCCTACTCCAAAAAAAATACTCTCTAATAAATTGTCTGGAATTGCAGCACAGTTCTGTGCTATAAAGGGCTTTTTTCTTCTTATTGAACTATTATGTATAGCTTGTACTATCAATTCTTTTCCTGTACCAGTATCACCATAAACGAAAATTGGAGATTTTGAATTACATACCTTCATAGCTAATTCTTTAACATTTCTAATTTCTTTACTATTCCCAATTATATCTTCAAACCTATACAAAATTCACAACCCCTTTAATAATAGAAGCTATGCATTATATAATTCTGCATAGCTTCTAAGTAAAACATTTTTGTACTATTTAACATTTATGGTAGCTACAAGCTTAGTATTAATAATTTGGTCTTTGGCTATTATTACATCATAGTCAACTTTTACTTTTCCACCAGCTTCATTAATATCTATGTTTACATCATTAGTTTTAATTTTAATAGATAATCCACCATGAGGAGTATTATAAAGAATAGACGAACTACTCCCATTTTTAAACTCCATATTAGTATTTACGTCCCCTTCTCTTATAAGATTAAAATAATTTTCACCTATTCTAAAAGTAGTTAATGTATCCCCTAAACCCGAAAGTTCTGTTTCTTCATATGTAGCAACATACTCATCATCTTCTTTAAAAAATGATCCTGGACTAACAATTTCAATGCATTCATCCTCATCATTATTCTGTATACTACTTACTCTAATTATAGCATCCTTATCCATAATATTTACCTCTATTCTTCCTAAGAATCTTATTTAAAATATATTCAAACTCTAAGGCTATTTTATTTACTCTTCTAAAAACTTTTCTATATAAGATAAGAATTTATTTCCTCATCAGTTGCACAAATCTCTTCTACAGTCCTGTGATCCTTACTTCCAAACTCTGAATATCTAACAGTGGCCTTTGGTTCATCTTTACCTTTACTATATCTTATAGCAATCTTAGCTGCAATAGATATTACTTCTTCTGTAGCTTCACCTATAATTACTATCATAGAACCATTAAAGTCCTGAACTAACAGTATTGTATCACCTTCCTTAAGAAGACTTTTTATCATTTCTCCTTCTTCTTGAGTTCTTGTAGATATAACTTTAGCCTTAGGTGTAACTCTAAAATGACGACCTATTCTAAGTAATTCAAGCTCTCGTTCCTCTGGATTTTGGTTATGAGATAAAAGTTCTTTTAACCTAACAGAATAATTTGGCTCTGTTAATTTGCATCCTCCCGCTGGTGATGGATATTCCTTTATACCCCACTTATCAGCAAGCTCCATTTGAATCTTTCTTCCTCTACCTTGAATATTCAAAAGTCTTTCCCTATCTACAAGTCCATTCTCTTCCATCTCTGTAGGTTTAAGATTTTTAGCACAAAGAGGACGAAGAATTTTGCTTCCTATTCCACTTTCATTTTTAACTTTATCTAATGCACTTCTATTTTGAGACATAGGTCTTTGATTTAAAACCTCTCCAGTTATAATAAAATCTGCATCTAATTTTTCTAAGAGTTGTCCACAGTACTTCATCATCATAGCATGACAATCAATACAAGGATTCATATTTTTCCCATATCCATTTTTGGGATTTTTAACCATATTAAAATGTTCTTCCTTAAAATCTACTACTTCTAAAGGAATATCTATTTGTTTTACCATTCTTCTTGCATTTTCTTCGTTAAAAAAATAAGATTTAAAGCATATTCCAATAACCTCAATTCCTTGATCTTTAATTAACTTTGCTGCAAGAATACTATCTAAACCGCCTGAAACCATAGCTAATGCTCTTGTCATTTTTTTCTTCACCTAACTCTCTTAGTTTCTTTATATTGTATCTTTTACTCTAATCTGTAGTATATTAATCTCTTTATATCATATTAACTTATAGAAATATTAAAAATAACACATATAATAATATTACTATTTTCTTTTATTACTAGCAACTTGAAAGTAATGGTTAGTAAATTTTATTTACTAACCTCTTTCAACTGCCAATTCAATTAATCTATCTATAAGATTACTATAGGATAACCCTGTAGCTTCCCACATCTTAGGGTACATGCTTATACTTGTGAAGCCTGGTATAGTGTTTACTTCATTTAAATATATTTCTCCACTTTCCTTATCTACTAAAAAGTCCACCCTAGCCATACCTGCACAATCTAACTTCTTATAAACTTTAAGGGATAAATTTCTTATAGTAGCCATTTCTTCATCATTTAAATTAGCTGGAATTAAAAGTTTAGATTCTGCATTAGAATACTTAGCTTCATAATCATAAAATTCCTTATCTGGAATTATCTCCCCTGGAACTGAAGCTTTAGGGTCATCATTTCCAAGTACAGAAACTTCTATTTCCCTAGCATTTAATCCTTCCTCCACAAGAATCTTTCTATCATGTTTTAAAGCTTCTATTAATCCATTTTCAAGACTTTCTCTATCATGAGCTTTAGTTATTCCTACCGAAGAACCACTGTTAGCTGGTTTTACAAAACAAGGATATCCTAGGTTATGTTCAATTTTATTTATAAATTTCTCACTATCATTTCCATAATCAAAGGCATTTACCACTACATAGTCTGCTTGTTTTATACCTTCATGTTCTAAAAGATATTTCGTATAAACCTTATCCATACATACAGCTGAACTCATAACTGAAGGACCTACACATGGTAATTTCATAAGTTTACATAGCCCTTGAATAGTACCATCCTCACCATACATACCATGAAGTACAGGAAAAACTACATCTACCTCTTTATTTAATAACAATTTAATTCCATCTTCAACTTGATTTTTATAGTCTTCTTCCCATTTTCCATTTCCTATATTCTCTATATCACCTTTATAAAGAAACCATTTTCCCTCTTTAGTTATACCTACTGGAAATATACTATATTTTTCTTTATCTATATGATTTAGAACAGATGTTGCCGATACCCTAGACACCTCATGTTCTGTTGATTGTCCTCCAAATAGTATTGCTACCTTCTTCATATTTATCACTCCTAACAATAATTTTATCCTTGGTACAATCTATTCACTGTAAAATTAAATAGTGAACATAAATAAATTATACTCCTTATATTTTATATATGTTCACTACCATATTCAATATTATTTAAACAGATTTTTCAATATATCTTCTATTTTAAATTTTATTACTATATTATCATCTTCCGTATTATCCGCTAAAGCATCACTAACTTCTTTAATCTCTTCTATTTTTTCACTACTAACATTTTCTGAATTAGTGTTATCCACCATATTGAATTCTTCATCATCTAAAACTTTTTTCATTTCCTCTTCAGTCTCTTCATAGGCAACTTCACCTTTTGTTATATCTACAAAACATATAGGAGGAAACATAACACACCACCAATTTTGGCCTTCACCAGTTCCAATTATTATTCTATATGCTTCATATTCTCCTTGAGGCAAAGTAATATTACCATAAGTCTTAACAGGAAAATTCTCTTTATCTAGGGTAGATTCTACAGAATAGTCATAACCATTTTCTTTTATAATTTCTCTAGCTATCTCAAGAACTTTTTCGTTTTCTCTATTTAAAATCTCTCTTGATTCTTCTATATTCTTACTGTCTTTTAAAAGTGGTTGTACATATTCTAAAACTTTATCTCTAACTTTAAGCTTTAGATTTTGATCTTTCTCACTATCACTATTAGCAATAACGTGAAACCTAATTAACTTTCCTGATATATCTTCTATTGAAACATTATCAGACATCTTATTTTCAGAAATAAAATTAGCTGCTTCAACTCCCTGTACCTTAACTAAAAGTATAACTATAAAAAATATGGTAACAACTATAGATATAATTTTTTTCATCGTTTCTTCCTCCTAAAACTTAAAATCATATCTTAATTGTTACCACATGGACAAGTTATATTCACTTTTAATAATATTTTTATTAATATTTTAGAACATCATACTTTTAATATTTAATTTGATAACCCTATATTTCTTATATCATTGTTCACTTCAATAGATATTTCTGCATTTTCAAGAGCCTGTGGCCAGTTATCTTTTACTTCATTCCAAATTCCTTTATGAAACCTTCTTATATCACTTCCAATATCTAATACATCTACCTTTAAATTATTTCTAGTAAAATCTATAAGCTCTTGGAAGTCCTTTTTCATAGACTCATTAAATTGTTGTTCAATCTCCTTTATAACCTCACTATCTAAAGATTCTGCTTTAGCATAATACCCCTTTAAAGTACCTTCTGTATCAATGGTGTACTTAAGCTTTAATTTATTATCTTTATAGTCTATATGTAAATCTCTATCTACATTTTTTATATAGTAATCTATATTATGCCCTTCTTTATTTATAGCCTTTCTACAAGAACCAATATCTCCTCTAAGTATTTGAATATCTGTCATCTGATTATTATCTAAATAATCCTTTATAGTAAAATCTTCTATAACAGCCATACCTGTAAGCTGTATATCTTTTTCATTTTCAAGAGAAAAGACCGGCAACGCACTAGAATTGTAAGATTTAACCATGTCTATGTATTTTGTTAAATTTACAGGTGCTACTGTCCCACTTTTACTACTGTTACCCATAAGACTAGTAATATAATTATCAATATTTTCTTCAGTTACAGGCTTAACTTCCACATAATCCTTGGCCTTTCCTTTAACTATAGTCATCATAATTGTTCTATTTAAACTTGGTTCTCTTTCAATATAATCCATTACTTCTTGTAAAACTTCAGGATACTTAAATAAGTCTTCACTTAAAAGTAATAGTTTACTATGTCCAAAGTGAAGAGTTCTACTACTCTTTGCAAGGGCTTTAAAGTATGTATCCGTCATTGAATACCCTTCTACCGTTATAGAAAGTTCTGAAGCAGTCCCCTTTTTAGAATCCATATTTCTAATGTCTGGAAATCCATAAGTAACTCTTAATGTATTATTTTTTTCAATATTCTCTTCTGATGTATTTTCCTTAGAATTTATTATTTCACTTCTAACTTTAATATCTTCACCTACATCTATTGCTATAGTAGATACAAAGGCTTTTCTATCAATCTCTACACTATCCCAACATCCAGTAAGAAGTAAAGATATCATCATTATAGGAATAAGTTTTATTATCTTATTCTTCACTTTGCATCCTCCTTTTCTTTATATAGCTTAATAATAGAGTTATTCCTATTACAACTATAATTATTGTAATGAAACCAATTCTTAAATAGCCAAACTTAAAATTTCTTACTTCTATAATACTTTTAGGTATCATAGCTGCTAAATATACTATAGGAACATATATCATAGATGACGTTCTAATATCATCTAAATTAAGACTCTCTTTTAATATGGAAGAAGCAAAGTAATATATATTGGCAAAGGATGTGAAATAAAATATTACCCACAAGGACATAACTAAACCATCCCATTTTTCCAAAAATCCACTTCTTGAACTTATAGATTGCAGCATTGTTATGGTTGGGAATATACTTTCAGCAGTTTGTACTGATGATAAAGTAGCAGACACTAAAATAAATATTATTACATAGAATAGAGCTACAAAAAGACTACTTCTTCTCAAAATAGGACCAATCTTTCCTTTTTTTCTTACATAGGGTATCAAAATAAAAGCAATAGAAAAGCCATTAAATAGAAATAGCATTTCAAAACTAGATATAAAATAGTTTTGAATGGGTGAAGCACCTATTGGTAAAAGATTTTTAAAATTTGCTTCAGGTAAAGTTAACAATAAAATTATTGCTAAAGGTAAAAACATAACCCAGAAGGCTATTTCATTAAAATGTACCACATTAGCAAGGCCTCCACGACTTAAATACATACCTATAAATATAAATGTTATTATTATTACTTCAGTAGGTGTATTAACTAAAAGATACATGGTTATAACCTCAGAAAATACCCTAAGAGAAAATGCTAATACAATTATTATTACCAATGAATATATTAAAGATATAATTGTTCCTAAAACCCCTCCATAGGTATCTTTTAATATTGGTGTAATATCCTTATATTTATTTATTTTAACTATTTCATATATACAAAAAAGAATTAAACAAATTGCAATTCCTGCTATTATTGCAGATATCCAACTATCCGCTCCTACATATTTAGCTACAATAGCGGGAGCATAAAAAACACCTACCCCTATCATGGATACTGATAAGCTAGCAAAGAGTGCAAATTCTTCAATGAATCCTTTATTTTTCATATTTCAACCTCCCAGCTATGGTAACACCTTATTTAGTACCACCTTGTCTTTTAGTTTTCTGCCTCACTTCATCTCGTGGCTTTAAGAAATGTGGTCTATCCTTAAAGACTTTAAGCGGCATTCTTACATATAGGTCTTTTAAATCACTCCAAATTAAATCTACTGCTGGAGCAAGGTAAGGTATTCCAAAACTTTTTATTCTCGTTAAATGAATTATTAAGAATATAATACCTAGCATTATTCCATACAAACCAAAAACTGCTGCTAGAATAATAATCATTATTCTAAAATAAGTAAAGGCCGAAGTTACTGTATAGTTAGGTATTAAAAATGTTGTTATTGCTGTAAGTCCTAAAACTATAACCATTATAGGACTAACGAGTCCTGCCTCTACAGCTGATTGACCTATTATAAGTCCTCCAACTATACCAATAGTAGAACCAACTGGTTTCGGTAATTTTATAATAGCTTCAACTAAAAAGGCTAAACTAGCTTCCATGAGTAATACCTCTACATAGGCAGCAAAGGGTACTCCCTCTCTAGATGAAGCTATAGCATATGCTAGTTTTGTAGGAATTAAGTCTGTGTGAAATGTGGTTACAGCTACATACAAAGCAGGTAAAACTAAAGATACCAGTATTCCTACAATTCTGATGAACCTTACCACACTTCCACTTATCCAACTTGTATAGTAATCATCTGGTGATTGAAAGAAATCCACTAACACCGCTGGAACAATTAATGCAAAAGGTGAACCATCTACAATTATTCCTATTCTTCCTTCATATAAAGCAGCAGCTACCACATCCGGTCTTTCAGTACTTTGTACTTGAGGAAATGGAGTTCTATCATTATCTTCAATAAATTGCTCAACATAACCACTATCTAAAATTGCATCAATATCAATTCTATCTAATCTTTCCTTCAATTCTTCTAATACATCAGTATTTACTATGTCATCTATGTATACTATAGCCATATCGGTTTTAGATCTAACACCACATTGTCTTCCCTCAATTTTAAGGCCTACATCCCTAATTCTTCTTCTAAGAAGTGCTGTATTAAACCTAATGGTTTCTGTAAAACCTTCTCTAGATCCACGTATTGCAGTTTCTCCTGAAGGTTCACCAACTCCACGATTAGGCCAAGCTCTATTAGCTACCACTAATGCTCCTTGTAGGTTATCAATTAAAACCAAACTTTCACCTGATAATATTGCAGTAATTCCATCACTTAACTTATTAACTTCTCTCATATCAGATATAGCTATAATCCTATCTTTTATTTCATTAGAATCAGTTACATCTCCACTCATCTTCATCATAGGTTCAAGTAAAAAATCATTTAATAATTCCTTATCCGCCATACCATCTATATATATGACTCCACAAAGAATGTCTCCAAACTTAAATTCCCTAAATACCATGTCGGACGTATCTTTAAATAATTTCTTAAGATAATCCATATTCTCTCTTGTGCTATTAGAAATATGTTCACGAATTTGATCCTTCATATAGATATCTCCTTCCCTTCAGTGCCACAAAATTAAAAATCTAATTTCTTCTGTATCTATTATTTTAGATAACGATTCCTCTCAGAATAAACATTCCAACCACAACTAACATCATAGCTATCCCGATTACTAAACTTTGTTTTTTAGCTTTTTGCTTATCCTCTCTTGAAAAATACCTTACATCGCTACCTACCATCATATACCCAGATACTAATATTAGTATTACTAGGTATATGTCAAATCTTTCAATTAAAAGTCTCATCATAAATTATCATCCTTCAAAGTTATATTTTAATTTATCAGCTATCTGGAACCTTAACAATTTCCTGCAAACCTAGTTTTACCTTAATACAAAGTTTATATTCATAAACAGAATTCTTAGCATAAACCTTTAACCTTCTTAAAATCTAATTTAACGAAAAAAATAAGAGTGCAATTCTCCTTGAATCACGCTCTTATCCCTAATTATATTATGGCTATTATTTTCTAAAGAAATTCTAGATGGTTCTTGTAACAAAAACCTCTTTATACTGTTCCCGTAACCTATCTGCACACTGATTTGCTTTATTAATGTCATTAAAAAAGCCAAAAACAGTAGGTCCACTTCCACTCATCATTGCTCCTAGTGCGCCTTCTTTGCACATAAAGTCCTTTATATCCTCAATTTCCTTATGCTCCTTTATTGTTACAAGTTCTAGTAAATTCATCATATTATCAGCTACATATTTAACATCATCCCTAGCCATAGCTTTTATAACACCTTCCACATCTGGATGAACCTTTACCTCATTAAGCTTAAAACCCTTATAAGTATCCACTGTAGATACCCCAAAGTTAGGCTTAACAACTACCATTAGTTTATTTTTAAAATCCTTAAGGGGAGTTATAACTTCTCCAATCCCTTCACAAAGAGCCGTTCCCCCATCTATACAATATGGTACATCTGCTCCTAGTTTAACTCCAAGTAATCTAAGCTCTTCATTACTAACATTAGGTTTATATATATCCCTCATAGCTCTTAAAGCTGCTGCTGCATCAGTACTTCCTCCTGCCATGCCAGCTTCTACAGGAATATTCTTTTCAATATGAACTTCCATCTCTCTTTTTATGCCATAAGTATGGCAAAATAATTCTATTGCCTTATACACAAGGTTTTTATTATCTGTAGGGACAAACTCCTTATTACTTGTAATATGTATTCCTTCTGCTCCTTTATTAAAAGTTAATTCATCATATATATTAACAGTTTGCATAATCATCCTTAAAAGATGATATCCATCTTCTCTTTTTCCAATAATATCAAGGACTATATTTACTTTACCATAAGCTTTTACCTTCATCTATTCATACACCTCACTACAAATGAGAATAATCCTTTTTACCCTTTACGTCAAGAACTCTGTTTATAAGTGTGATACTCAGCTTAGTAAAATAAAATGCCATGAAGTATAGAGCTAATGCTACCCTTCATGGCATTTCTACTTAATAAATATTAAATATATCTAATTTAAAATCTTTAAACTGTAGCTCTTCCTGGTATAATTAATTTCTGAGATGGCTTAACTTCTTCCCCTTCAGCTAATTCATTAATATTCATAATTTCATCAACTGTAGTCAAGTATTTCTTAGCTATGCTCCAAAGAGTATCCTCTGGCTGAACTACATATATTATTATACTTGCTTTTTTCTCTGGAACTTCACCATCATTAATTGCCATGTTAACAACAAATTTATTTTTAATATTGTAATATGCCTTACAATGAACTTTAACAATGGCTCTAATAGATACATTTCCAGCTTCTAAACTTCCCTCTATCATCTCTAGAGATATATTAGCATTTGCTTGCATATTTGGATTTGTTCCAGCTATATCAACCTTGCAACTAAAAGGAATCTCATCCTCTACAGTAACTAAATACTGCTCTTCATCCTCAGTTGAATATAAAACATCAACTTTTAATAATCCTTCAATTTCTATCTTATCATTTTTAATATTTTTATCAGTAATAGATACATTTCCTGTAGTCATTATAACTTTAATTGGTTTTAAATCATCATTTTTTACGTCAATATCTCCTTTAACCAAACTTTCAGTATATCCATGACCTTGTATCACATTAATATTATTTTCTTTAATATCCATGTTTAATAGTTTTGTAGGGCAATATACATCTTGTATAACTTCTACTTCTTCCTTATACATTACATGAGTAATAGCTTTAACTACAAATTCTACATCAATTACTCTGTTTTCACCCATATCATCTTGTCTAACATCATATTCAAAGGATTGAACTTCAAATTCAGTGAAGTATTCCATATTGGGTTTTAACTCATCAACGGTAACTTCTTTATATAAAGGTACACTTTCTGAAACGCAGAACAAATCTCTTCCATTCTTGCCTTTATATAATATAGCTACATTGGCCATAGCCTCTATCTTGAGTCCACCATCATATATTCTTACATCCTTCTTCCCAATAGTAACGTCATATTTTATAACCTTTAGACACTCATTTTTATCCATATCAATTTTAACTTCTGCTTTTCCAACTAATTCAGTTTCTATAGGTTCCATAACCTTATCTACAGTCATAGGATTCTTTAAAAACTGAATATCCTTTCCTTCATGTACATCTTTAACTATCTCAAAGGAATTTATATTATATCCATTGCACTTACATATAATAAATCCTTGAATAGCTATCTTTCTTTCATTAATAATAACACAATCCATATGTTCAATGTTTAGCTCTATATCGCAATACATATTTGATTGGGCACCAATCATGTCAATAGACTCAAAAATGTTACCATTATATACTACTGAATGAGCTTCAGTAGCTCCTGCATCTTTAGCCATATAAAGGATAGTATACTGAAGTTGCCCCTCTAAATTTACCTTATCAGTTCCAACCTCTTTATTTGTTATCATAGGCTTTACATCTAACATTAGTATATTATCCACATCTGGTAGCGTATCAGGTATAACATATTCTTCCTTTATGAACATCTTTGTGTCATTTTCAGCTATTGATTGCTCATATTCTATATAGTCTTTTATCAAATCCAAATCCATAACTTTCCCTCCTAAAATACCTACTAATAATGTATATATGAGAATGTTATGAAATATAACTACTTATATTAAATTTTCTTAAAAGAATAATTATTTATCCGATGACTACCAGCTCTAATACTCCCATCTTTTTCAAAGCGGGAGTAAAGAGCTGCTATGTCCCTGGATAACGATTTCCCCTAAAGGACAACGAATTCTAAGTATCAAAAATACTGATACTAAGAATTCTGTTAGTAAAGCTTCGAAGAAGCTAAGAACTCTGTTTATACGCAAAATAAAAGAGGCATTCTTAAAAGAACACCTCTTCATTTTACCCTGCAAACACTAGCTGAACAGTTTTTGTTAGTACATCACTATAGCTATAACTAACAGTACGTTGCACATTATTATCAAGTCTAATTGTAAATATACTGTCATATGTTTTTTCCAAAACACCATCATTTACTACTACTTTACGTCTTCCTCCATTTGCCTTCAATGTCACTTTTTCGCCAACATGACTTTCGATATCTTTTTTTATCGTAGTCAATACATTTCCCATCTTCACAGTAGACACCCTCTTTCTAATATTTCCATAAAGGCTTCCAACTTTATTATAACAGTTACCTCTACCTATGTCAAGCAAACTAAATATTTTACAACATTTTAATAATACTTGTCAATGTTAAATATTCGTTAAATTTTTATGTATTATTTTGTTTTTTTAATCCTATGTCATTTATTCAGCTATAATGGCCAGAAACCAACTTGACATTATTATGTGTAGAATTTTTTAGAATATTCACATATAACTATATAAATCTATATTTTCAGATGAAAATGTAAAGGAGTTTTAAAAAAATCTGTGGTATAAATTAAAACTATGCACTTTCTACTATCAACCCATATTGGACGTACCAAAAAAATCACCTAGAAACTCTCTAGGTGATTTTAAAACATTCAAAATATTATGTCATTTTTTATTCTGAAAATAATAAGAATATATCTTTACTTAAAAGATCAATTTTATTATTAGAATTAATTCTCCACTTTCCATTCTCTTCTGAAAGATGAATTGTATTTTTGCATTCTCTTTCTTTATTCGAATCCTTATCTATCAAAGTTAATTTTACTTCATAACTATGAGTATCTGAATCTGATTTTGATATATTCTCAACATTCATGTCTTTTATTTCTGTATTAAACTTATTATTTAATTTATCTGGAACTCTTGAAATGATATATCCATCAGTTTTAAAATACTCAAATGCTTCTTCAGTAAAATATTCTTTATATATGTCTACATCTTCACTTGTATTAGTAAAAAAGTTTTCGATAAATCCTTTTACAATATTCTCTTCATTATCTTCTTTTTTAGAACATCCTACACATAAAGTTAAAGTCACCAAGAGCGAAATTACAAAAAATCTAAATAATATTTTTTTATTTTCTTTCATATTTCTACATTCCTTCACTTTCAATACTTAATGGATTATTAGAACTAAAAAATTCCCATGTAGGTAATGAATTTGTATAATCCATTTTTGTCATATAGAAAGAATATGTCCCATTAGTATAATTTTCTTTAAATGATTGTGTGTAGAATTTAACTGCTGGATCATGTAGTAAATGTGGATTCCCCGTTGTTACAACTCTACTTCCACATTTACATAAATAATAATGTCCATAATGTTCAAATATCTTATTCGTACTTTCATACCTTACTATTCCTATCCCTTGTAACACCCCCTTGTGTTTAGTGCCATATGGACAAGAACTTGCGATTGCTCTTGGCCCAACTTCAGTTTCAGCAAACACAGTTGATCCTGTACTAGTAAGTAATGCTAACAATGTCAATAGTAAACATAAAACTTTTTTCATATTTTCCCCCTTAAACTTACATTAGTGCAACTATATACTAACATAGTTCAATTGCCTCATCAACTATCTTTATAATTTTATAAATACTTTTATTATCCAAACAAGAATCACCTATAGACTCAATTGTATTCAGACTTACCCCACTTGTCTTTGAAACTTAGAACTCGTTATCCAAGGGTGTAGCAGCTCTTTACTCCTACTTTAAAAAAATATGAGTATTAGAGCTGGTAGTCATCGTATAAAAAACACCTAATCACGAGTAATTTTCTTACTCCTATAATTAAGTGTTTTATATTTTATAAATTTGCCCTGTTTTTATCAGCATTTTCTTAAATGTATATAACTTCTTATATGTATATGAAACTAAAAGAAGTAGGAGCCTTATAATTAAATTATGCTTCTACTTTTTTAATATTTTTTAGTCTATCTTCAATTCTTAAATGTCTAGATAAATCTTTATATACCTATTCACTTAGTCTATTTATATACCCTTACACCGTAATTGTAGAAATTAACTAATAATCATGATAACATGTTTATTATAGAATACTTATTATAATTATTATAAAGGAGTAGAAATAATTTATGAATGAAGAAAAATTTTTATTTAAATGTAATTCTAATGGTATAACTCCTAAGGAGTTCTATGAAGCTATGTCATGTGTAAAGAAAAAAGCTTTTAATCGCTTAAAAATAGGATGGATTTCAGCTGTGATTTTAATAGCTATATTTCATATTTGGGATTTAGTTTATAATGATAATTTATTTTTAATTGAATCTATTGGCATCATTCTTTCAGATAAGCTATTTATCTTAACCGTTATTTTGTGTACACTTATTGTATGGAATACGCAACGTGCAGAGATTTTGCTTACACTTAAAATAGCTAATATAACAAGAAAAAATATAGAAAGCCCCGATACTTATATTTACTTTTATCAAACATTTTATGAAATCACGCTCTTTAGTATAAAAACAAGATCTTATCATAAAATAAGAATAAATTACTCTGATATATCAGATTCAAATTTTTATACTTCTGAAAACATGTATATTATCCATATCCCTAAGCCTAAACCTTTAAGAAACATTACAATGGTACGAAAGAATTCTTTTATTACAGGAACAGAGCAAGAATTTATAAAATTTATTAACTCTAAAATAGCTAGCAATCATATAGAGAGTAAATAATTTTTTTATCTGTATAGATTTTTATATTTTTATCAAAAAAACAAAAGAACGTAAAACATTATAGATTTACAGTTCTTTTGTTATTAATTATTTAGGATATTCTTAAACTTTCACTATTTCTTATTTAAATACCAGTCAACAAGCGAGCAGACAAGGCTGCTCCTTCATATGCTACAATAGCTGGAGCTGCTAGGCATAGTGCGAGAAGTAATACTAAAGCTCCAGCACATTGATATACAAGTTTCTTATCACTAGTGTAGCTTGTTACAACTGGTATAGTTACCCTTGCAAGAGCATATTCATATGGTCGCATATTAGTCATAGATATCCTTAATGATTGATAAACTTTAACTCCTCACCCAATGTCAGCAAGATCTTCCATCTCAATTGTCATACTAGTAGGTGTAGTTATAACTGATACTTTTACATTTTTATCAATATTAGCAGTTGCAGTAACTGAATTGAATGTTGCAGATAAATTACCCACTGATAACTTACCATCCAATGATACTCCTGCATTTAATAATTGACTTCTTATTGTAGTTGCTAACGCATTAGGAACACTTATATCTACAGTTGAACCTCCAAGATGTTAATGGGATCAGATGCTGTAATAAAACATCTATCTACCTTAAATGAATATGAGCAACAAAAGGTGTTTAATTTCCTCGAGGAAATGTTGATTACTAGTTCATTATCAAACGAAATCAAAGAGGATGTTAAGGAAAATAGATTTTCATCATGAATAGTATGCCCGAGCCAAGAGGTATCCCGTAATGGCAAATATAATAACAAACAAATATACATATGTAAGTCATGCAGAAAAACATTTAATGAAAATATTTATTATATTTAATGGGGGTTAAAATGAAAAAGAACAATCAAATAATAAAAAATATATCTCTTACTCTTTTATTGGTTATGCCAATTATAATTATAGTTTTAAGTAGTAATGGAATCACTCTTATGAATAATACTTATGTATATATATATGGCTATTTATATAGGGATTTCAGTAGCATATGTTTTGGTAACTAATAAAACTTGCAATTGGTTAGGTATATTTGTAGTTGTTTATCTGATTTATGTATTTTTTAGTTATTCTGGTTCATATGTATTATATAAATCACCAAACAATAAAAATACATTAATAGTGAATAATGAAACCGTGTTTCTTAATTCGACAAAGTTAAAAATCAGCAAAGGAACTTGTGTTATATTTAAAAAAGAACTATTCCAAACCCCTAGTACTGGCTCACAAGGGTGGGACGTATTCTGGAGAGATGATAGTTCAATAATATTAACTGGCCCCGCTGTAGCAGGATTTAAAGATCTTTATAAGCATGGTGCTCTTGATAATCATTATATAAACATGATAAAAGAAAACAAAATTGAAATACTTCCTGATGAACTTTCTGCTGAAGGAATTCTGATAAAAATAGAATAAGGCAGATATGTGAGGTACATCCACTATTTTACTATTCTTATCTTGCATAAATAATTGATCAGATTATCCATAACTATAGTATCTATTATATAATTCTAGATTGTGGTTTTTCACATAGCTGATGAAAATAGGATTAATTCCACTAAGCGCAAAATGCCATTTTAAATCTCCGTAGTGTGGCATTCTACAGAATGCTGCTATAAATGTAGCTCTGCTTGCTGCACTTAAAGAGCCATCATATGATTTCACTAGTGAGTCAAAAGTTTTCATATCATTTAATTAAAATAAAAAACACCTAATCACGAGTAATTTTCTCATTTACTTTACATACTGATATTTAGGATATCCTTCTTTATATTTAGCTCTTGTCTGTAATCCTCCTCCCCCTTTAATACCTGTGATTGTATTTTTAATTACATCTTCAATATTTACTATATCATCGATATTAGTGTAAGCCACCTTCTCACAAATTAATACTGGATCTAAACAATGGATGAGCACCCTACTGGGTGAAGATGCAAAATTAGCACCTGCACATTGTACCAAAATGATGCATGGAAAACTATTTTAAAACCTTATACTTATAATATATATAAATGTTTATATAGTAGTCTTCCTGAAGAAACATTTGCAGAAAAAATATTAAAACTATATGTGATAAATTCAACCTTCCTTTATCTTCCTTTGGAGATTATTACTTTACTTATTATAATGGTCCTGGTGAAAAAATAAGACAATGGAAAGATAAAAAATAATTATACCTATACTCAATGCAGTAATATATTAAACATATCTTACTCTTGCTTTGGAAGACTAATTAGTGGGAAATTTAATCTTTCATATGATATGTATATAAATTTAAAAGAAAATGGAATCTTATAAAGTAAACTCCTGAATTAGATAAATTGTTATCGATAACACGAACTGTCTATTATCTATCCTAAAAGTAACTTGTACATCTATAAATATGATATAATTTAAGCAGTGTTATATTTATCTAAAATTTACGTTATATTCTATATTTGAATGGAGGCACCTATGGATACATTATTAAGTTACAAATTACTAACTATGTTATTACTACTTGCAAATTCTGCGATTATTAAAAAAATGACTGATTTAGATAAATCTAAATACAAATCTATTTTTAATAATGTTATTGTTTTAGCTTTTGCATATTTGTTTATTATTTCTTTAATATATAATGATACATTAAATATAGCTATTAGCCCTAAACATATAATTTCAGTATTTATAATAAGTTTAATACTTCCTATTTTTATCTATAAATTATTAGATATAGATAATTTTTCAAAGTTTACTTATAAACTCTCAAGTATTCTAATTAACCATTTTGGATTTACATTTATCGTTCTATTAATATGTTTTATAATTGGATTATTTTTAAATTTAAATTTTTTAAAAAATTACTTTCTTACAATTGCAATTTCATTTTTTATTTTAAACTATATTATTGTTGTAATTAGGGAAAAAAATAGTATTGATTAATACTACTTTTTCTTTTAATAATAATTTTATTTTAATAACTTTTTATTGAAAAATGAGTTAATTTATACTTTTCAAAAGTATATCTAATTCCTTGTTTAATTCTCATTTGTAAACCTAACTTGAAAAGTAGTAATTTTCTTACTATTATAATTAAGTGTTTTATATTTTATAAATTTGTCCTGTTTTTATCAGTATTTTCATATATAAATATTTATATATGAAAATAGGTATATATGAACCTATATAACTTTATACCTATATACCTATTTAACTTCATTACTATTTGCCTATATAACTATATAACTAGTTAACTATTTGTTCTATTCATGCGGGTTTGAGAGTTTTCACCCTATACATACTATAGTTAAAATTGTATAAATCACAACTCATTTTCTCATTTCACTTTACATACTGAGATTTAGGATATCCTTCTCTGTATTTACCTCTTGTTTGTAATCCTCCTACCCCTTTAATCCCTGTGATTGTATTTTTAATTACATCTTCAATGTTTACTATATCATCGATATTAGTATAAGCTACCTTCTCACAAATTAATACTGGATCTAAACAATGGATGAGGACCCTACTGGGGGAAGATGCAAAATTAGCACCTGCATCAAGCAATGCTTCGTAGTTTGATTGACAGGCACCTGCAAAAATAACCAAATCATCATAATTAGAATTATAACTTCTTAATAAAGAAACACATTCTACAAAGTATTTTGAGTTCCTATAGTTTCCAAGATCCATATAATCTGATATATTCTTGCTCATTCCATCATGACCCGTAATTACAACTATATCTGGGTTTATTTCCTTTACTAAATCTAGTATCTGGGAGGGCTGATCCTTTTCTGCTATGACTTTACCTACAGCCTCAATGGATAATTGCTTATATGTTTTTAAACAAATATCTAGGTATTGAGGATCACCATCAATATGAAGAATTTTACCTGGTCTTCCAAAGAATAATTCACTATTTTTAAAAGATGTACCTTTCTTTTCTTTTCTGTTTATCTCAGTGTCTATAACTCTTAATGCAGCGGAAGCCCCTCTTGTATATGACCTTGATAGCAAAACTTTCTTTAGAGCAGTATTTACTTTTTTATTAAATACTTTATCCTTCTCCCCAACTCCCTCACTGTCAATAACCTCTAAATCATCTTCTATGCTATCTGCTTCAATTCTTATATTTAACCCCTTTAATAAATATTTTTTAACACCCTCATCATCAATTTCTATATCTATTATTTTAAATACTATATCTTTATTATAAGATTTTCTTACTACTCTATCACCTATATTCACCTATATCTCTCCTCATGATTTCCTCTTTATATCATATGAACTTTACTTAATAATTGTGAGATATTAAAACTATGGAACTCATTAAACAAATATAAAAATATAGTAAAGGATTGATAAAAATTTAACTAAATATCTTGAAATATTATTTTCATGGGTTATAATATAATTAGTTAAATAAATAACAAAGTTTAGGGGGTATATACTAAATGTCTACTGAAAAAATTGATGTAAAATCTGTTAAGGAGTCTAAGAATGATTCCATTTCAAGCTCTAGCAATTCAGCTGATAAAGCCATATCATCTGTAGATTCTGAAATTAATAACCTTGTTAAAAACGCTCGTGATGCCTACGAGGAATTTTTAACCTTTGATCAAAATTCCATAGATAATATAGTTAAAAAAATGACAATCTCTGCCCTAAGTAAACACCGTGAACTAGCTAAAATGGCTATAGATGAGACGGAAATGGGTGTATATGAAGATAAAATAACTAAAAATATATTTGCCTCTGAGTATGTATACAACAGTATAAAAGATTTAAAAACTGTGGGTATTGTAAATGAAGAAGAAGATTATATGGAAGTTGCAGAACCTATAGGCGTAGTAGCAGGAGTTACTCCAACTACAAATCCTACTTCCACTACAATATTTAAATCCTTAATAGCTATAAAAACTAAAAATCCTATAATATTTAGCTTTCATCCTAGGGCTCAAAAATGTAGTATAGCTACTGCTAAGTTGCTTTTGGATGCAGCTATTGAAGCAGGTGCTCCTAAGAATTGTATTCAATGGATTAGTAGTCCTTCCATTGAAGGTTCACAAAAACTTATGCTTCATCCTGGAGTAGATATTATTCTTGCAACCGGTGGTCCTGGTATGGTTAAATCAGCTTACTCTACTGGAAAGCCAGCTCTTGGTGTTGGTGCGGGAAATGTTCCTTGCTATATAGAAAAAACAGCCAATATTAAAAGATCTGTTAATGACTTAGTACTATCAAAATCCTTTGATAATGGTACCATTTGTGCCTCAGAACAGGCAGTTATTATCGATAGAGAAATTAGTGATGAAGTAATTTCTCTCTTAAAAGAACGTAATTGTTACTTTCTTAATAAAGAAGAAATGTTAAAACTTCAAAAGGTTGCTATAGATGAAAAAAGGCAATCTATGAATCCAAACATAGTAGGTCAAGGAGCTACAAAAATCGCAGAAATGGCTGATATTAAAATTCCAAAGGACACAAAAGTTCTGGTATGTGAACCTGGTGGAATCGGTGCAGATTATCCTCTTTCAAGAGAAAAGCTTAGTCCTATCCTTTCAATGTTTATAGTTGATAGTACTGAAGATGGAATAAAAGCCTCTGAAGATATGATTGCTTTTGGTGGTCTAGGTCACTCTGCTGTTCTTCATTCTACCAATGACCAGGTTATTGAAGAATTCTCTAGAAGAGTTAAGGTTGGTAGAATAATAATAAACTCCCCTTCTTCTCAAGGTGCTATAGGAGATATTTATAATGTAAATATTCCTTCATTAACTTTGGGTTGCGGAACCATGGGTAGAAATTCAACAACTCAAAATGTTAGTGCAAATAACTTAATAAATATTAAACGTGTAGCTAAAAGGAGAGTTAATATGCAATGGTTTAGAGTTCCTGAAAGAATTTTCTTTGAACCTGGGTCCCTTTCATACCTTGAAAAACTTAAGGGTAAAAGAGCCTTCATCGTAGCAGATAAATTCATGGATAGACTTGGATATGTATCTAAAGTAATGGGACATCTTAAAAAAGCTAACTTTGATGTAAATGTATTTTTAGACGTAGAGCCAGATCCATCTACAGAAACTGTTATGAGAGGAACTGCTCAAATGAATAGCTTTGAGCCTGATGTTATAATAGCTCTTGGTGGAGGGTCAGCAATGGATGCTGCTAAAGGTATGTGGCTTTTCTACGAAAATCCTGATATAGATTTTAATGGTCTTAAACTTAGATTTATGGATATAAGAAAAAGAGCTTTTAAGTTTCCTTCTCTAGGTAAAAAATCTAGATTAGTTGCTATTCCAACAACCTCTGGAACTGGGTCTGAGGTTACAGCCTTTGCTGTTATAACTGATAAAGAAAATAATATAAAATATCCATTAGCAGATTATGAGCTAACCCCTGATATTGCTATAATAGATCCGGAGTTAGTTATGACTGTACCACCATCAGTTACAGCTGATACTGGGTTAGATGTTTTAACTCACGCTATAGAAGCTTATGTATCTGTAATGGCTTCTGATTACACTGATGCCTTAGCTCTTAAAGCTATAGAGATTGTTTTTAAATATCTACCTATTGCATATAAAGATGGAAGTAATGCTCTTGCTAGAGAAAAGATGCATAATGCTTCTTGTATTGCAGGTATGGCATTTACCAATGCATTTTTAGGAGTTAATCATAGTATAGCTCATAAATTAGGTTCAGAATTCCATATACCTCACGGAAGAGCAAATGCTATCATGCTTCCACATGTTATAAAATATAATGGAAGTAATCCAAGTAAGCTAGTAGCCTTCCCTAAATATGAATACTATAAAGCTCCTGAAAAGTTTATGGAAATAGCAAAGTTTTTAGGCTTAGCTCACTCTACCTGCGAAGAAGCTGTAAATAATTTAGTGGAAGCTATCAGAAATCTTATGCTGGAACTAAATGTTCCAACTACCCTTAGTCAATGTGGTGTTACTAAGGATCATCTAGATTCTGTACTATATTCATTAGCCGATGAAGCTTTTGAAGATCAATGTACTACCTCAAACCCTAGACTACCTCTAGTTTCTGAAATTGCAGAACTGATTAAGGATGCTTTTTAATAAGGATTTAATTTAAAAAATAAAAAGTTGTGGTATATCACATATTCCACAACTTTTTTATCTTCTCAAGGATAATCTCCTTAAATATTATAGAATTCTTTAAATTGTCTCATAAAACTTTCAAATTTTTCTCTTTCTTGTATAAGCTCCTCCATTTTCTTATTAAAAGTGTTTTGTACCCAATTTACTTCATTATAATAATACCTATTACATATTCTCCAATATCTTTGAGGAAACATCAAGAATGCATATAGCACCATATATTCATCATCTTCTATTGGAGATATTTCATTATAATTATCAATTATAAGCTTTGCTAACTCAAAATCCCATTCTCGTCTCTTTAAAACTTTAATCATAAAATTAGATAAATCAAAAGCTCTGACCTCTCTTTTACAGTAATCAAAATCTATTATACTTACTTCATTTTTTTCGTCTACTATTATATTGTGATAAGTAAAGTCATGATGACAAAAACTTTTTTCTTCCTCCGATATCCTACAAATATTATAATAATTAGATTGATTTAGAACCTCTAGGGCCTTTTGCCCTAAAACTTTATAATAATCCATTGATTTTATATAATTTAAATCGAACTCCGTCTTATGATTCCTTTTCTTTCTAACCATTTCTTTCATCTTATCAAAGGATTTTATCCTTTTTTCCATTAAATGAGGCCATCTTCCTAAGTCAGATTTTAATTTACTATTCTCAGATGGTTCATATCCCTTTGACGCTAAATGAAAATTAGCTAGAGCTCTAGATGCCAATATTAAATCATCATCACTATGGAAATCACATTCTCTCCCTTCTATCCATTGAGATAAAGTATAAATATCTTCGTTTACTAAAGCATATGGTTTCTCCTCTGTATTAAGATAATATCTATCTATGTTCTTAAACCCATTATTGTATAGATGTTCTTTAGCTCCATATACAAAGAATAATTTTTGAGTACCATAGCTTATTTTCTTTAAGCACCTGACACCTTTATTAGTTTTTAATTGATATACACCCTTATTAGGTTTAATATTTTCAATTTTAATATCAAATTGACGTTCAATTTCAAACTCTCTCATCATAATTTCGCACCCCCTCTATAATTTATATGTATCACCAGCATAATTTAGAATAGCCATAACATATTTGAGTTTAAGTGAATAGTATGGATTATAATACCTATTGTAAAGGAGCATTTATATGAATATTGGTATAGACATTAGAGCTGCCAAGTGGTACAGGGGTACAGGTATAGGAACTTATTCCTATCAGCTCATAAACGCTATTAATAAAATTGATACCTTAAATGAATACACCCTCTTTAGTGATTGTAATTCTACACCCATAAATTTTAACTCTAATTTTAAAATTTGCTCTACTCCTAATATAAATACTAATAATTTTTGGGAAAGTGTAAGTCTTCCTATAAATTTAAACAATGAAGATTTAAACATATATCATGTACCTCAAAATGGTATCGGCTTACCTTTGGATCATACTCTTCCTTTTGTTATCACTCTCCATGATACAATTCCAGCACATATGCCAGAAACAGTTGGTGATAAATATCTTAGTCTTTTTAACAGTTCTATGGAGAATATAGTAAATAGATGTGATGGTATAATTACTGTTTCTAATTTTTCTAAGGAAGATATTTCAAAGGATTTTAATTTCCCAAAAGAAAAAATATATGTTACCTATTTAGCTAGTGAAGATATCTATAAACCCCTTGATAAAATTCTATGCAGTACTATAATAAAAAAATACTATTCTTTACCTAAAAATTATATTTTGTATACAGGTGGTTTCAGTCCTCGAAAGAATATTTCTGGCCTCATAGAAGCTTTTAGTAAAATCCATGGTAAACTACCTAATGAAATGAAATTAGTCATAGCAGGAACTAAGGGTAAATCCTATTGTATTTATAAGAATCTTTGTGAAAAGTTAAAAATTACTGACAAAGTCATATTTCCTGGGTTTATAGCAATGGAACATATGCCTTATCTATACAATAATGCATCCCTTCTAGTTTATCCTTCCTTTTATGAAGGCTTTGGACTTCCTCCTCTAGAGGCTATGGCATGCGGTATTCCTGTAGTTGCATCCAATGTAACTTCTATACCTGAAATCTTAGGTGATAGTGCACTGCTATGCTCTCCCTATTCTATAGAGGAACTGGGAGAAAGTATTTTAAAGGCACTACTAGATAATGTATTGAGAAATGATTTAATTAATAAGGGTTTTATGAAAGTAAACTCTCTATCCTGGGAGAGAACCGCAATACAAACTCTAGATAGCTATAAAAAAATAACTTCATCAGATAAAAAGGAAGATACATAGAGTATCTTCCTTTTATGCTACACCCTAGGGGGGGCTAGGGTGTAGCCAACATATAAATTTTTTTGAATGTTTCTACCATATCTTGTCTTTCCTCTATATCTTGCACTTTTTTTTGTATTTTATACAGGTAACTATTAAATTTCCAAAGTTTTTTTCTATAAAAATAATCTCTAGATATAGAGTAAAATCCTTCTGGGAATAATAACATTCCATGAAGCACTTCGTACTCTTCCTTTGATATAGGTGATATTGAATTATATTCTTTTATAATTTGTTTCAACATATTGAAGTCATAGCAACTATTCTTTGTGGTCTTATTTATAAAATTACATATATCATGAACTCTTAAATCTATTATGGAATAATCAAAATCTATAAAATATCCTTTATTATCCTTTATTAAGATATTGTGATAAGCTAAATCATGATGACAAAGAATAAAATTATTTTTAACCTTACATAGCTCCATATAAGGTGACTTTTCTAATGCTTCTATACTCTTTTTCATTCTTTCAAGGAAATAATCTACGTGAGTAAGAAATATTTCATGAAACTCATTTTTATTCTTATAACTTAGAGCCATAGTCTTCATATTTTCTAAATCCTGAAGCTTTTCCTTATAACTATTTATAAGTTTAAAACCCTTAAATCTGCTACAATCCTTAGAAAATCCTATGTCTCTTGATGCTTCATGCATCTCTGCTAGACTCCTAACTGCTATATTAATATCTAAAGGATTATTGTATTCACACTCTCTGCCTTCTATCAAATCCATAACTACATAGGTACTGTCCTTCCACACTGTGGTGATATGTCCCATATTATTTCGATAAAAATTTATGATTCTATCAAATCCATTGTTTGTTAGATAATCTATACCGTATACTATAAAATATAAATCTTCCTTGGCATAATCTATTTTCTTTAATATTTTATTTCCCTTATCTGTTACCAGAATAAATACCTTTCTTAATGGAATTACATCCATTACTAAAAAATCATAACTATTAAAAAGTTTTATATCTAAGTTGTATTTACTAAGCCATTCCTTATAAGAAAATCTATTTTCCATAATATTTCAGTCACCTCCTTATATTAAAGACATTTCATCCTCTTTAATACCATTTAATAACCTTCTTATATACTCCTCTTCATTCCAACTTTTTTTATTCTTCTTATATTTCTCATATATCTTAATAAATTCATAGGGATAAGATAACAGTGCTCTAATGAATACTTTACTACTTTCACCCAATCCTTCTAACTTACAAAATTCATCTATACACTTATTAAAATCTACCTTAAATCCCTTTCTCTTAAGCTTTACTAAAAAATAATAGCAATCCATCTCTACCATGTTATATGCTATGTCATCGAAATTTACAATTTCTATGGTTTCACTTTTTCCTAGATTATCAAAATCTACATTAGTTAAACATATCTCTACATTATCCATACTTCTTGCAACTAACTCCATATAGTCATTATTCATTATGGTATCAATAACCTTTTCACCCCTAGCTAAAACTCTGTCTCCTCTTTCTAAAACTATCTCTTCTACTCTATCTATTGGTCCATTATCTTTAATTTTTTCTAGGCTACGCCTAAATTTTTTAAGCTGAATTTTATCATCTTCAATCAGTTTACAAGTGTGATTATTTATTCTTTTTCTTAAATATCCATTAAAGCCACAAGATAGCTTATGGACTTCATTTATAATGTTAATTTGGTTTATTACTTTTTCCTCTAATATGCGTCTACTTAAGGTCTCATTGCTTTTCAGCATAAAATTTACTTTTTTAACACCCTTAGTACATAAATATTGCTGAAAGCTATCATAAAAAAATCTATTCATTTTAACACCTCTACTTACGTTTATTTTTTTCTACTTTATTTATCTTCTTCAGTATTTCTTCTTTCTCCATTTCAAGCTCCATCATCTTCTTTTTTCTTTTTTTTATCTTTTTTAATTCTTTAACGTAAGCTTCCATATCCTCTAATCTTTTATCATAATCCTCTATGGTTTTTAGTTCTTCCAGCTCTTCAATAAATTCATCATAATTTTTGTTTTCATTCTTACTCACATAACCCCCTCCTTAAAGATTATCTAACTTAAATTCTCTAAAGCTATTTATAAATTCCTGTCTTTCTTCTCTGTCATCGTCATAGGCTTTTAATTTTCTTAAAAAGAAATCCTCTCCCCACATTTTTTTCTCCCAATAATATTGAATACCTCGTTGCCAATAATCTTGAGGAAATTCCATAAATGCAGCCATGATTTTAATATCATCTTGTTCTAACCTATGGGTTGATTTATAAGCTTTTAATATAATTTTTACTCTTTCTTCATTCCATCTTCCATATTTCATAGCCCTAATTAAAAGGCTAGATAAGTCATGTAAATGTGTATCTAAAATACAATAGTCAAAATCAATGATATTAACCTTATTATCCTTGCCTATTAATACATTGTGGTTGGCATAATCATGATGACAAAACCCCCCTATCCTTATCTCATCAAGGATCTTATTTTCATAATTTGTATCACAAAGATTATTAATTGCTCTGTCACATCTCTGAAGCTCCTCTTTCATCATACTTAAATAGTACAAGTCCACATCGGTCTTTTTGTCTCTTCTATCTATAATATCTTTGAAGCTCAATATTTCTCCCTTTCTTGTCCTATACACTTCTATCCACTTAAACCAACCAACTCTAGGTTTCATATCTCTACTTACTATAAATCCTTCACTACATTTATGAAGCTGTCCTAATTTTTTAGCAGCTATAGAAAGTTCAATGGGATTTTCATAAGAACTCTCCCGCCCATTAAGCCATGGCGTTACATAGGCAAAGTTCTCATGGAATTTTATATAATCCATCCCTCTCGTTGTTGTTATTATGTTTGGTACATACTGAAATCCTTTGCTATCTAGATGTTTCATAGCTCCTAATATGAATAAAAAATGTGGAAGTTCATATTTTACTACCTTTAGACAATATATCTGTTTACCTGCCTCTACTCTATAAACGCTTTTTATTTTTTCTATAGAAGTTAATCCAATGTTATATTCTTTTTTTAATATTTCTGATATCTCTAAATCTTTCAAAAAAACCTCCTCCATAAACCTTCTATAGGTAATATATGATAACTCCAATAAATGTGTGTTTAGATTTCAAGTATTTGTAACACTTATTTATTCCCTGATTAATATGTAATATATGGTTTTAAAAGGAGTGAAATTTATGAAGTTAGCCATAGATGGTAGAGGCATAAACTGGTATAACGGAAGTGGTATAGGAACATATACAGAAAATCTTTTGAAAAACTTACTTAACATAGATAGAAATAATTTTTATCAAATTTATTGGTCTGGTGAAAACTATGAAAGTTATCAAAAGGAAAATACTAATTTAGTTATGTGCTCAAAAAAATATCAAAGATTCTTTCAGGATAGTTTTTTCCCTGAAGACTTAAAAAGAGAAAATATAGATTTATATCATATTCCACAAAATGGTATAGGGTTGACTCCTGAAGTTCATTGCAAAACAGTAGTTACAATTCACGATTTAATTCCCTATATAATGCCTGAAACTGTAGGCAGGGGCTATTTACTAAAATTTTTGAAAGAGATGCCTTATATCGCAGAAGCTAGTAACGGAATTATTACAGTATCGGAATACTCAAAACAAGATATATTAAGATTTTTCCCAATTGATGAGAGTAAAGTATTTGTTACTCCCTTAGCTGCCGATAAAAAATATATGCCCTTAGACAAAGAGCTGTGCAAAAATATAATAAAAGAAAAATATGATATAGATAAACCTTTCATTCTTTATGTTGGAGGTTTTAGTAAAAGAAAAAATGTATATTCCCTTATAAGCACCTTTAGTAAGTTAATAAACCATATGGATAAAGAATATAATTTAGTAATTGTAGGCTCCTATAGGGATGAATCTCAAGAGCTAGTAAAATTAGTTGATAAACTTAATATGAAACGATATATAAAATTTACAGGTTTTGCACCTGATGAAGATTTGCCTATTTATTACAATGCCTGTGAATGCTTTGCATATCCTTCATTATATGAAGGCTTTGGATTACCACCACTTGAAGCAATGAGTTGCGGTACCCCAGTAATTTCTTCAAATACAACCTCTATCCCAGAAGTAGTTGGACATAGCGGTATTCTAATTGATCCACATAGTGATAAAGCTCTTTTAGATGCCCTGGAACTTATGCTTGGTAGTGAAACCCTTCGAAATGAATTTAGCAAGATATCACTTTTAAGAGCAAAGGAATTTTCTTGGGAAAATACAGCTAAGAAAACTTTAGATATCTATAATGAAATCTATAAGAGAGTCCTGGAAGAAAGGTGATACTCTTCTAGATGACTTTATTTTAAATATATATTTTCTGTTCTCATTGAAACATATAAAACCCTACAGTCAATATACACTGTAGGGTTTTATATGTTTGAAAAAATTTAATTATTAAGCTTAGTTTTAGTAAGATATTATTCCCCTCTAAAACTAAGCTTAAATTCATATTACAAGAACTCTTCTAACTCCTTTTCTTCCTTCATTTCATTAATCAGATGCTTTAACTCTTGATCCTTATTTTTATCCATTACTAAAATAACATCCCCTGCATCTACAATAACTAAGTCTTTAATTCCAAAACCTATAATTAGATTTTTCTGTCCAAATACTGCACAGTTCTCACTGGAATTTAAGTATGCAGAACCAACTATCCTATTACCATTGTGTTCATCTAAAAATCTAGTTAAGGATGCAAAACTTCCAATATCATCCCACTGAAATTCACTTTTTATTACATATCCTTTTCTAGTTTTCTGCATTATTCCAAAATCAACTGATATACCATCGATTATCTTATATTCTCTCTCTATAACTTCTTCTTCATCCTCTTCTCCAACATGTTTATAAATTTCACTTACAGAGCTATACATCTTTGGTAAGTACTTTTGCATTTCTCTTAGAAATACATCAGCTCTCCATACAAACATTCCAGAGTTCCATAGATAGGTACCTTTTAAAATAAAATCCTTAGCCACATCTATATTGGGCTTTTCTGTAAATCTAGCTACCTTATAAGTTTTCATAGAGCTTACCACTGGGTCTCCCATTTCAATATATCCATAACCTGTTTCTGGCCTACTAGGCTCAATGCCTATAGTTATAAGCCCTCTTCTTTTTTCTGCAAGCTCTACTGCATTCCTCAAGGTATCTATAAATTCCTTTTCTCCCTCTATATAATGGTCAGATGGTAACACTACCATAACAGCATCCTTATCTCTCTTTAACAGCTTGACTGCTGCAAGACCTATGCAAGTAGCGGTCTCTTTATTGCTAGGCTCTATAAATATATTTTCTTTATTTAGTTGAGATAATTCTCCATGAATTTTTTCAATATATTCTTTATTAGTAACTACAAATATATTTTCTTTATTTATTAAAGGTTCTATCCTTTTTACTGTATTAGTCAAAAAGCTATCTTCATTAAAAACTTTTAAAAACTGCTTAGGATTATTAGAGCGAGACAGTGGATACAACCTTGTACCTTTGCCTCCTGCCAAAATTAACGCGTATAACACAAGTATCACCTTTTATATTGCTTATTTTCATAATATGAACTTTAAAAGAAATTTGTGAAGAATAAAAAACTTCTTTTAATATACCATTATAAGAAATTTTATCGTATAATTATAGAATAGTTTATGGAATAAATTTAATTTTGTAATACTTTTGTAATCTATACATATACCATAGTTGTTAATATATAATTGACATCTAGTATAAAAAATACTTAGAAAGGGTGGTTTACATTGGGTGATGATAAGACTTCTATTAATAGAAGAACCACTGTCAATAAAACAGCATCTATAGATGCTAAAAAAAATAGCTTAAAGAAAAAAAGAGCAAAGCAACGTAAACGACGAAGAATTATATCCATTACAATAATCTCATTAATTATATTACTTATTATATTCTTAGTAAGTATAAATTCTACTCTAGGTAGAATGAAACGTACTACAATCAATGATGACAATTTAGAAATTAGTGATAAATTTAAAACTAATGATACTTATACAAAAGAATATAGTGATGTTGTAAACATTGCTTTCTTTGGATTAGATGAGAAAGTTGATAATATACAACGTTCTGATGCCATAATGATTGGCACCCTTGATCCAATTAATAATAAAATTAAGATCACCTCTTTAATGAGAGATTCCTATGTTAATATTCCTGACTATGGATATGATAAGCTTAATCATGCCTACGCTTACGGAGGACCAGAACTGTCTATAAGAACTATAAACAAGAATTTTGATCTTAATATTACTGATTATGTTTCTGTTGATTTTTCAAAACTTGAAAGTATTATTGATGCTATGGGTGGAATTGACATGGAAATGTCTGAGACTGAATTAGAACATGTAAACAACTATCTAGATGTTGTATACACTGCTGCAGGTAAAACTCCAAAACATGTACACTTTAAAGAAAATGGTACGGTTCATATGACTGGATATGAAGCTCTTGGATATACGAGGATTCGTGGAACCTTAGGTGGTGACTTTGATAGAACCGAAAGGCAAAGAAAAGTAATGAATGAAATATTTAATAACATTTCAAATTCTGGGGTTGGTAAATTAGCTATTACAATGAATAAACTTCTTCCATTTGTAGAAACTAGCCTATCTAACTCTGAAATACTCTCTCTTGGTACTCAAGTTCTATCTATGAATAACACACAATTAGAGCAAGCTAGATTTCCTAGAAATGAGTATAGTGAAGATTCTATGATTAATGATATTTTTTATTTTACTTTTGATGAAAATATAGCAAGAGAAGAGATTCATGACTACATATTTAAAGATAAGAAATTATGGGAAAGTGAAGTTTCTGATGATAGTGATTCTTCTGAAGGTGAGTCTGATAACAACTAACTTATAAATATATTGTAATATTTATGTAAATATTATTAACTTATATACTTTATTATTATATGTAATATTATAATAGTAAAGTATATGTTTCGTTATTATTATATTTAAAAAAAATCATTTTGTTAGAAAAAATTTAATTTTAGGATGTGATAACATTGGAAGACTTAAACAAAAAAAACTTAAATAGAAGAAAAAAATCTCGAAATAAAAAGATAATTATTTCCTGTATTGCTATATTTATAATTATAATTGGTACTGGACTTTTTTATGGAAATAATCTACTTTCAAAAATAAAAAGATCAAAAATTGATGAAAGTGATTTAGGTATTAAGGAAGATGTAGAAGAAAAAATACAAACTAGTGAAATTAAAGATATAGTAAATATAGCAATTTTAGGTGTAGATGAAGCTGAAGATGATGTAGGTCGTTCAGATGCTCTTATGATAGCAACCTTTGACCCTGTTCATAAAAAATTAAAGATTACATCTATAATGAGAGATACCTATGTAGACATACCTGAAAATGGTAAAGATAAAATCAACCATGCCTTTGCATATGGTGGTCCTCAACTTTCAATAAAAACTTTAAATCAAAATTTTGGACTTAACATTAAAGATTATGTGAAAATTAATTTTAAAGAACTTGAAGGACTTGTAGATTCAATTGGTGGTATAGATATGGAACTATCTGATGAAGAAATTATTGAAGTAGATGATTATATTGTACGAGTTTCTGAAGCACTAAATATACCTACTGAAAGGTTAATTAAAGATAACACAACAACTAAAATTCATCTAAATGGTTTTCAAACTTTAGGTTATTGTAGGATTAGAAGTACTGCCAATGGTGACTTTGATAGAACGGAAAGACATCGTAAAATTATGACTGAAATGTTTAATAAAATCTCTAAAGCCGGTACTGCAGAACTTGCTTCCATGGCAACCAAACTATTGCCTTATGTAGAAACCAGTCTATCTAACAAAGAAATAATTAATCTAGCAGGAAATGTACTTAACCTAGGAACTAAAAATATAGAACAAGAACGATTCCCTAGAGATGACTACGCTAAAAACTCTAATATTAATGGTTTCTTCTACCTATGTTACGATGAAGCTTATACAGAAGAGCAAATCCATGAGTATATTTTTAATGATAGAAAAATGTGGCTAGAGCCTAACCCAAAAGTATATAATCATGATGCTGAACACTCACATAGTAATGGCTCCAATAATGTGGATAACTCTGAAGGTGAAGAGACATCTACAGATATCCCAGTCGAACCACCTACAGACGGTACTGACCAAACAACTAATCCTTAATGGGAGGAAAATTTATGAATAAAGATAAAAAAATAAAACCAAAAAAAAAATCTAAAGGATTAACCACCGGCAAAAAGGTACTTATTATAATAGCAACTATCTTAATATTTTCCTTATCAGCTTTAGGTAGCTATTTACTATCTATGGTTGGTAAATTAAACAATGTTGGTTTAAATGATTCAAACTTAGGAATAGAAAAATCTAAGAATACATCCTCTAAAATTAAAAATATAGTTTTATTTGGTATTGACCAAACTGAGGGAGATATTGGACGTTCAGATGCAATAATAATTGCTACTGTTGATTCTCTTCATAAAAAATTAAAGTTAACCTCTATATCAAGAGATAGTTATGTTAATATAGAGGGTCATGGATATGATAAATTAAACCATGCTTATGCTTATGGTCAAGAAGAACTTGCTATAAAAACTATTAATCAAACCTTTGGTTTAGATATTGCAGACTATGCAAAAGTTAATTTTAACAATCTTAAAGATATTATAGATACTTTAGGTGGCATAGATATTACTGTAGAAGATTCTGAACTAGGGGATTTAAACGGAGTAATTTCAACTTCTGGTAGACAACATGTAAATGGAACTCAAGCCTTAGCATATTCTAGAATAAGAAAAAATAGTGGTGGTGATGATAGTAGAACTGAAAGACAAAGAATGTTACTTACAGAAATATTTAATAAAGTATCTACTGTAGGCATTCTTAAATTACCTTCAGTGGTTAACGATATATTACCTCATGTTCAAACTAGTCTTTCAACTTCTGAAGTTTTAAGTCTAGGAACTAAGGTATTAACCTCTGGAATCACTGATATAGAACAACTAAGATTTCCACTTGCAGAACATAGTAAAGGTGATAAAATAGATGGTATATATTATACTACCTTTGATGAAGAAATTACAAAAGAACAAATACAAAAATATATATATGAAGATATAAAGCCAGAAACATCTTCTAATTAATAGGAGCTACATGGATTAAATTCCATGTAGCTCTTGCTTTTATTGTGGTAAAAACTCTTTTATACTATTTAAAACAGCATCTTCTAATTTTAATAAATTCCTATCTGAAACTTCATTGTTCTCCCCAGTTACACCTAAGTATATTTTCATCTTAGGTTCTGTTCCCGAAGGTCTTACTACAAAATAACATCCATTACAGAAGATAAATTTAATAACATTTGACTTTGGTAAATTTATAACTTCTTTACTAGAATCTTCAACATTAATCCTATAACTTAGTTTATAGTCTTCCTTAACAGATATTTTATAATCTCCAAAACTTCTTATATTCTCACTTCTGAAATACTCAATTATCTCTTTAATTTTTTCTTGACCATCCTTACCTTTTAGCTCTATGGATATTAACTTTTCTTTATAATATCCATAACTTTCATATAGTTCTATTAATCCTTCATATAAAGTCTTACCTATGGATTTGTAATAAAGAGTCATTTCGCATATTAAAGCTGCTGCTATAACTGCATCCTTATCTCTAACAAAATCCCCTGCTAAATATCCATAACTTTCTTCAAAACCTAATAGAAACTTATCATTACCTGGAGCTTTTTCAAAGTTTCCTATAAGCTCGCCTATATACTTAAACCCTGTTAGAACTTCCTTAATTTGTACATCAAATTTCTTGCATATAGGTTTTATCATATCTGTGGAAACTATAGTTTTAATTATAGTACCCTTAGTATCTAATTTTCCTGTTTCTCTTAAGGATGATATTATATAATTAGTTAATAATACTCCTACTTGATTACCCGTAAGAACTCTATACTCTCCGTTATTATCCTTCACCACAGCCCCTATTCTATCACAATCAGGGTCTGTACCAAGGATTATATCAGGAGCAAAATCCCTTGCCATTTCTAAAGCCAGCTTAAATACTTTACTATCCTCTGGATTTGGATATGGTGCTGTTGGAAAAGCTCCATCAGGTAGTTCTTGTTCCTTAACTACTGCTACATTCTTATAAAAAAGTTCATCTAATACTCTTCTTACAGGAATATTGCCAGTACCATGAATAGGAGTATATATTATTTTGAGATCCTTACCATGATTTTTTACTAGCTCTTTTCTTATGGTAAGCTCCTTTACTCTTTCTATATATGAAGTATATATTTCTTCCCCTATATAGTTAACTAAATTTTTTTCAACCGCTTCCTTAATATCCATTACTGTAACCTGGGCAAAGGAATCAATATTATTTACAAAGGTTATAATTTCATTAGCTGATACATCTGTAACTTGACATCCATCATCACCATAGACTTTATATCCATTATACTCTTTTGGATTATGTGAAGCTGTTAATACTATACCACCTTGGCAGGTTAACTCTCTTACAGCATAAGAAAGCATCGGTGTAGGGGTAAGCCTATCATATAAGTATACTTTTATTCCATTACCAGCTAAAACCCTAGCAGCATATTCTGAAAACTCCTTAGACATATGACGAGAATCATAAGCTATTGCAACCTTTGGAGAAGTATATTTATTATTTAAATAATTAGCAAATCCTTGTGTTGCCTTTCCCACAGTATATATATTTAACCTATTACTCCCAGCTCCAATTATTCCTCTTAATCCTCCTGTTCCAAACTCTAGGTCTTTATAAAATCTATCTTCTAGTTCAGTTTCATCAATAATATTTTTTAATTCTGCTTTAGTGACCTCATCAATTTCAGGTGAATTAACCCATAAATTATATTTATCTCTATAATTCAATTATGCCCCTCCCTATTTATATATTTTATCTTTTTAAATTTTTATTTTTTTGTCTTTAAATATCATATCTTTCATACTTTTAATAGTATTTCTATATAAGAATAAAACTATTACTATAACTATAATGCCAATAATTACTGTAATAATAGAAAATTCCATAAAACTTGTGTATAAAGCAAGAATAGATATAGCTAAAATAGCTACTGTAGTCCTTCCTATACTATAATCTACTTTATAGAGTCTTCTAGATATTAAAGTTCTGGCATAATAAAATACTATATAAGCTAGCCCTGTAGAAATACCAGCACCTTTAGCCCCTAAGGTTGGTACCAAAATACTATTTCCTATAACATTAAATAGGCAAGCTATTGAAGCTATTACTATGTGATATTTAGGTTTCTTTTTGAAATTTATACCCCCAACTGATACCTCTGACATGGTATATAATACAGGCATAAATACTAAAAACGGCATTATGTAAGATGCAGTTCTATACTTAGGGCCTAAAATTAACACAATTACATCTTTAAACAATATTATACCAATTCCTATTCCAAACATAAAAAAACTAACTATATCATTAATATTTGAAAAAAACTTTGTATCCTCTGGAGCTTTTTCGTACTTTTCAAAAGCCACAGGTATCCAAAAAGTTGCAAATGATGTCTGTAATATGTTTAATATGGCTATTATACTATTAGCTGAGCTATATATTCCAACTTCATAATCACCACAAAAAGCTTTTATTGCCATCTTATCAGCAGATTGGAATAACCATGTAACCAATACTGTAAAAATTAATGGTATTCCGTATTTTAAGATATCTAATTGAGAATTTTTAAGTTTTTTATCTTTAATGTTCTTAAAGTTCCAACTATCTCTCTCAGTAAATATGGATATACCTGCTACTACAACATTAGAAATTAAGGTTGCATAAGCAAGAGTTAAGAAACTATTATTATATATCATAAAGAACAATGCTATAGACATAAGATAACTAAGCTTTTGCATTACCTGTAGCATAGAATATAGTCTTCCCTTTTGCTTCATTCTTACTGTCAAAAGTGAAAATCTACTTATAGAAGCTAAAGTTATATTTAATATAAGTAATATTATAAAATTTGGATTATATTCAGATATTATATACTTTGATATAGGAACTTTAAATATAATGATTATAATTGATATTATTATATTTAATATCAACGGAATTTTTATACTTTCAAATAATAATTTGTTTCTATTAACTTCATCCTCTTCATAAAAAAACCTTACATAAGATTGGTCTAATCCACAGGTTATAATTAACATAAGTATACTAGCATATAAATTAAACATTCCAAACTTACCATATTCCACAGGCTCTATTATCCTAGTTATAATTGGAGATGATATAAGTCCTATGATTAATACTAGCCAATTCCCTACAGAAAAAGATAGAAACTTGCCAAATAAAGAATTCTTTTTTATACTACTTAATTTGGAGTTTAAATTACTCATAATCTTTACACCTACTGATTCTCTAAAAGTTGATCTTCTGGTACATCTCTTAATACTTTTGCTGGACTTCCTATTACTACTTTTCTCACTGGTATATCTTTTGTAACTAAAGACCCTGCCGCTGCAAATCCTTCCTCTTCTATAACCTTACCTGGAAGTACTACTACTCCTGCTCCAAGTCTACCACCATTTTTAATTGTAATACCTTTAAACTTTCCAAATCTCTCCTTTGAACGGGCTGCATAATTATCATTCGAAGTTACAACACAAGGTGCTATAAATACATAATCCTCCACAGTAGAATATGCAGTTAAATATACATTAGTTTGAATCTTACAATTTGATCCCACAACGCAGAAGTTTTCTACAGTTGAGCCTCTTCCTATAACTGTTTTTTCTCCTATAGTTACATTTTCTCTTATAGTTGCCATGTCTGCAATTAATGTTTTATCTCCTATGATTGCTCCTCTATAAATTATAGTAGTAGCACCGATTAAACACCCTTCTCCTATGGTGCAGTTTGGTAACTTCTCTTCATCTTTAAATATACTGTTTATTCCCCTCATCGGAGTTTTACCTATAACAGTATTATCATCTATCCTAACATTATCTTTTATTATAGTATCTTCATGAATAACTACATTATGACCAATAATGCAGTTATCTCCTATAGTAATGTTATCTTCAATAACTGTAAATTTTCCTACCTTAACATTGGTACCAATGGTGGCTTTTTCCGATATATAATTCATAAATTACACTTCCTTTTTTTCTTTTAATTGATTTATATTGTCTTATGAATCATAAGCTTTGATACAAATCCATATATAACCTATTATGCACTCTATTTCTTATTCCTATCTAACAGATATATTATATACTATTTCACAATTATGTTCTATAAAAATAAAACTCATCTCTATTTATATAAATAGAGAATGCTAAGATATTTTAATATACATTAACATTCTCTACTTATAAAACCTTTATATTTATGTTGATATTTTATATTAAACTCTACTACTTAGAAATGCACTCAAATTATTAGTAGTAGCCATATCTTTTCTTTCTAAATCTGTTGGTTGAAGCTTAATACCAAATACCTCTTCTATTTTTAGTAACACTTCTATAATTCCTAATGAATCTAATAATCCAGCCTCAAATAAATCTAAGTCTAAATCCTCTCTTATTTCATCAGTTCCAGTTACTTCCTCAAATATATCTAATACCTTTTCTTTCATTTAATTTTCCTCCTAAAACTTAATTTATCTAATTTTATTATACATTCTATATATTATATATTTATCAATACTATTAAATTTTTATCTTTATTTATGAGTAAATAAGTACCCTGAGAATAACAATAATCCAAAAGAAGCTACATGGAAATTAATTAAAACCTGAACTCTTTGAAACCATTTCTCTTTTTTATGTTTTTTATAAAACTTAGATTTTCTTTGTAATATATCTGTAAGTACCAAAACACCACCTTGGTATATTCCATATATTATATAGAATACTTCTAATCCATGCCAAACTCCCATTGCAAGCATAGTTATCATTTGAGCAAAATGAGACGCCCTAAATCTATCTTTAAATCTTTTCTTTCTCATAGAGTTTAAAAGAATTCTAGAGTATAGATAATCTCCAAACCACCTTGAAAGAGATATATGCCATCTTGTCCAAAACTCCTTCATATCCTTACTAAGAAATGGTTTGTCAAAATTCTCTGGTGTTTTAATACCAATAATATAGCTTGTACCCACTGCGAAAGAGCTATATCCCGCAAAATCAAAGAATAAATATAAACTATAAGCATACATATAGTTCAAACTATTTAAGAATGTTATATCCGTTGGAATTTTACTCATCCATAGAGTATTTATAATATACGCTATTACAAACTTATATCCTACCCCCCTAATTATTCTTTTCAATCCTTCAAATAGATAATTATTTATGTAATCATCTTTCAGAATTTGAGTATTTAAATTTTCTTCAAACCTTCTATATCTATCAATTGGACCTGAACTTAACGTTGGAAAAAACATGATGAAATATACTAAAGTTGAAAATTTAATTTCTTTTATAGCTCCATCATATATTTCTATAATCATCTGTATAGCTTTAAAATTCAAATAAGATAATCCAATAAATCCTATAGGTCCAAAACTTACTTTGACTGATACCTTCGTTATTATTATCGGTAACATAGATAGAAAAAGTGCTAAGTAATATATAAATTTATTATCTGTTCTATCACGTATTTCTAAGTATGAATTGATTAATATGATTTCTCCTAGTAAAAACATTATAAATAATACAATTCCTACTGACTTTACCCCTATAATCACTCCTACCATAAATATGGATAATAATATACCATAGGGTTTTATATTTTTGCCCTTTATGCCCAAGACTATAGCTGGAATAAGTGATAATAATAGTATATACAGATAGAAATAATCTCCATACTGTGTTAATTTTATCATTTTATTTCCTCCATAAGTCTTCTTCTATCTATCTTCCCATTTGCATTTAAAGGAAACTCACTTATTACCTTAATATTTCGTGGAATCATATACTTTGGTATATACTTTTTAAGTTCGTTCTTTATCATCAATGTATTCTTTAATGGACTTAGTTTATTATTAGTTTTTAAAGTAACAAACGCAACTAAATGAGCTATTTTACCTTCTTTGTAACATGGCAATACAACTGCATTTTTAATATTATCTAATTTTCTTATATTGTTCTCTATATCCTCAAGTTCTATCCTAAACCCATTAAGTTTTATTTGGAAATCCTTTCTCCCACTAAAATATAAGATATCCTCTTTAAAGTATCCTATGTCTCCCGATTTATATCCTCTAAGAATCTCTCCATCCATATCTTTATAGAAAAATACTTTGTTAGTTATATCATCATTTTTATAGTATCCTTTACTAACACTTCTACCTATTATTACAATTTCCCCTTTTTCTCCATCTCTTAAATTCATTCCATTTTCATTAACAATTTTTATATAAGCACCCTCCATTACCTTTCCTATTGGCAATTCTTTGTTTTCATATAATACTTCATCTGTTATATCTATTCCTGTAACTGCTACAGTTGCTTCTGTTGGTCCATAACTATTTATTATCCTTATATTAGGAAACCTTAATTTTAACTCATTAACCAACATAGGTGGTAATACTTCTCCTATAAAGTACATTGTCTTTAAATTAGGCATTAATTCATGTGTAAAGGTATCATCCTGTACACATAATGTGGCAAATGCTGGAGTAGAAATCCATAATTGCATATCAGATTTTTTTAGTTCTTCAAATGTATATTTTGTATTTTCAAGAGTATTATATGATAAGCTAAATAATATTTTTCCATTAGTCAAACCCAAATATATAGGCATAACAGATAAATCAAATGAATACGAAGGCTGGTTAAGTATCGCATTATTATCATTATCAACATTCAGAAACTTAGAAAACCATTTTACAAATGAGTCAATATTATTCTTACTTATTTGCACACCTTTAGGTTGTCCTGTACTCCCTGATGTAAATAAAATATAACAATTATCATCACCTTTTACCCAAAATTTCTCTTCAATTCCTTCTGTACTATATGATCCATATACTTTTTCCAGCTCTATATAAGATATACTATATGGAATAATGCCTACATTCTCTGTAGTACAATTGATAATTACCTTTGGATTTACTTCTTGTAGAATTTTATTTATCCTATCTTCTGGAAATGTTATATCTATTGGAATATATGCTCGTCCTGATTTTAGAGCTGCTATCATAGCTATTAGAATATCATTTTCCTTATTTCCATATATAACTATAGGTGTTCTATCCTCTTTATATTTATCTAACATATAGTTAGCTAGACTATTGGATTTAGTTTCCAATTCTTCATATGTTAAAATCTGATCTTCCACAATCGCGGCAACTTTATCTTCTTTAGAATACCCTTTTATATTTTTTAAAATATCCATAATTTCCTCCTAATCAGTCTATAAACATAGTAACTTTACTAAATTTATTTATCGCCGAAATATTTGTATATTCCCTCTGTTACGCTTATCCACCCCTTCCATCCTAGATGCATAACATCACTTAAATAATACTTTTCGTATTCATACTCACTTAAATTCAATACATCAAAATTTTTTTCTAATGCTATATTTTCTAGTTTATTATAAAACTCATTTCTTTCCTTTTCTGTTATGCCAGTGTAATCATAATACCATCCATTTACACCTACTAAAATGACATAAGGCCTTATATTTAAGTCATCACACAAACTTAAAAAGAAATTAAAATCATTATATTCTACAGAATTTATAAGATTTATTTTCCCATATATTCCATCCAATTCATTGACTTTTTCTTTTAAGTATTTATCATAGTAACTATCATCTACATAAAATTTATTATTTGTCACAGAATCTCTACCTTGTTTTTCTGCAAGAGCATATTGTTCTTCAAAATCTAAATTATTAATCTTATCTTCATCATTTTCGTTAGGTAATTTCTTAAGTTCTCTAATCAAATCTAAATTATACCTAGTGTCTAATAAATTCTCTTTAAATCTAAAATATGGCAACGACATACAATATAACATTTTATCAATATTATTTTCTTGTAAAAATAGCTGTGCATATAATTTTTCTTCTTTAAATATATCTGAATCTCCAAGTAATTCAGTAACTCTTTTAGCAAGATATCTCTTATTTTCTTTTGAAATCTTAGGATTATTTAAAAATTTATAAAATTGAATATCAGAGAATCCTGATAAAAATTTCTCACTTTCTATCCCACCTTCTTGCATAAACCATTGTAAAGATACTAAAATTGCTAGTTTAGAATCTTTAGGATATTCTTCAATGCTTCCTAATCCTGTAGCATGTTGAAAACTTTGTATGTATGCTACTCCATATGTACTGACATCATAATTAGCTCCACTAAACGGGAATAAATTTCTAGGATTTTGTGGAACCTTACTACTAAGTTCTGATGATCCTAATAACATTAAATCATCATTTTCTATTGATATATCCCTAAATTTAGTTCCATTCTTTTTAATGCTTCCCCCATATGCATGTTTGATTCCTGATAAATCTTTATCATTCTTTAGTTGATCAATTTCACTATTGATTACTAAATTAAATATGGAAATAAATATTGCAGTTAATATTATTGGTATAACTATAATAAATGATTTTTTCATAACTTCCTCCCACTAAAATTGATTGTAAATAAACGGTATTTCCTTAGCTTCTTGAATTACATAAAGTAAATACGCGCTAATTAAGAATAAAGTTAATATAACTATTGTTATAGCCTCATTTTTTTTAAATTTATACTTAATAAAAAATTTCTTCATATTATCTATCACCTAATTTCCTATTTTATATCAAGAATTATATGTAATATGTTTATCTAATTCTTTAAAATAATTTCAAATAATTTTACATACTTAGTATTTTACTACAATATATACAATATAATAAATTAATTGTGTTATTTTATAATTTATTAACAAAAATATTTATTAACTTTATTAATAATGTAAAAATCGGCCTAAGACTAACTATCTTAAGCCAATTCTTAACTATATCCCAGATTCATGAAGATATGACGGTACTTTTGGATTAGATGTTAATCTTATAAATAATTTACTTACCGATTTATAACCTATCCCTTCTCTTATCATATCTTTATTATCTAATTTATACTCACTACATGCATTAAGAACTTTTTTCTTTTCTTCATTATTATCTGCAACACTTTCTATTAATTGATGTCTTGAAATTCCTGAGATTTTATCCTCTCTAGCTAAAAATCTACAATCTTTTATAAGTCCATTTACATACAAACTGTTAACTGTATTTCCTGTAGCTATGTGTTGCAGATGGGTTTCATATTTATAACTATGGGTAATATGTGTTACATTTTTAAATGTATTTTCAAAATACAATACAGTATCTTTTAAAAGTTCGTTATTTATTTTATCTTCTGGTTGATTTAGAAATACTACATTTTCTAATTTTACCCCTAATCTACCTATTGCTGCTTTAAATTCATTGTCTCTTAAATTTACCTTCTGCTCATGTGTAAGACCCTTGTATCTTTCATAATTAAATACGTTAGATCCACTTCCATCTGTAACTAGAACCATATAAACATTGTTACTTCCTACAGACTTTATAGCATCTATTACAGTGCTTCCCCCAAAAATAGTTTCATCATCTTGATGTTGCATATAGAATACCACTTTATCTCCGTATAAATAACTCTTAGCACGACTTATAGCAACATCACTTATATTTCCTAAAACAGTAGCACTGTTAGCACCTGCAATTATACTCTTATCCGAATCATCCGAAACTAAAACTACAGGTTCCTTTAATACTGAAGCTGTTAATGCATCAACTAATACATGGGACTTGCTTAAATTAACATGACTTTTATCGTGGAAAAATTGATTAATAACATTCCTATTAGTATCAAATCTATCTATTCCATCAACTCTAGTAGAAAAACTATTAAAATTAGCGCTCATAACTCCAGTACCACCTATAGAGTAAGCTTGTACATTTTTTCTATACTTGGTTGAATTACCATCTGTTAAGATTACAGGATTTCCTTTCCTTGCTGCTACTGGTGCTATACTCATAGCATCAGCTTCTCCATTAATTCCATTTACATAATATATTTCTTCTATATCATTTATTTCTTCAATTTTATTTGCTATTAAAATAGATGTATCATATCTATCTTTTCCACCAATCCTTATAGCCTTTTTACCCATCTCGGTTATCTTTGACTCTATATTGGAGGAAATTACGCCGTTTCCACCTACAATGTATACAGTACTTGCTTTTTTCAGCCTGTTAAGCGTTACTTCTGGTAGGCTATTGGATTGAGTCAGTAAGATTGGAGAGTTTACTGCACCACTTAAGCCACTAGCAGAAAGTCCATCTGCTAATGAATTTCCATTAACTAAAATAACAGAAGAATATTGCATTTTAGATGCAATAATAGATGCTGTTTCATACCTATCTATACCACAAATATAGTCCATATCTATTCCATATGCACTCATTATATTGAATGTTAATAATATAAATAAACAACCTAATATCTTTGTCCAACATTTTATCATATCAACTTCCTCCAAATATCGATAAATTATCAGTATAATACTATTATTATATCATATATTTACAAGTTACATCATAATTTTCCTATATTGACTTGTTTCATTTAAACAAAGAGCAAAACATAATAAATATATTTTGCTCTTTCCTTTATGCTATTTCTTCATTACTATCTTTATTATTCTCTTCAAATCTGAATTGCCCATAAGCAAATCCTTTAAACATATCAAAAGTTAAATCATTAACTTTCTGATCTTCTTCAATCCAATTAGTAAATAATTTAAATGGTTCTTCACTAAAATATTTTGAATTTACTCTTGGGAATCCTTCTAATAGATTGAATCCTTCTTCCATAGCCCTTTTCACTTCTTCTAGATTATATCTAAAGTAGTATCTATGGTCACTATTTAAAATCTCCCCTATTACAAAACTATTGTTCTCTTCACTTTTCCATATAAGATTAATTTTATTACTCATTATAATCTCCTCCTTCTCTCAGTCTTCTTATAGTTAAAATATTTTCTTCATCATAAAATTTTATTATAATCCTTTTAATACCACGTTAAAATATCTTCTTTATTAATTCTATGTTTTTATTATTATATTTATTTCTATTTTAAATAAAATAAATTTCATGGGTATAAATACTTAATTTTTTAACCAATAATTAAACCTTTATTAGTATATAACTATGTGACCCTAATTTCAAATATATTTATCATCACTATTATATTTTTACCAAATTTTATTTTTCAATGCTTAACCTATTGCATAAAAATTAAATGATGCTATAATTAGTTTTGGTTAAAAAATTAACAATGTTATGAAATTAGGAGGGATTTTAATGTTTACTTTTGATACATCGTTAAAAAAGATTAAGCATGAGGTTCTAAAACAAATTGTCCTTTTATCTATTAATGATAATCTAAATACCAAAGAAATATTCAATATTCATAAATTTATAGTTGATAAAGATACTCCTGCATATAGATGCTGTATTTTCAAAGAGCGTGCCATAGTAAATCAAAGAGCTAAACTGGCTGCTGGATATATGCCTATAGGGGATGAATATAGTGATCTTATTGATATTAAAAATAACGAGCAAATTATGTACGTCATAGAAGCTGCTTGTGATAGATGTCCCATAGATAAATATACCGTTACAGAGGCTTGTAGAGGTTGTATTACTCATAAATGTAAGGAAGTATGTCCTGCTAATGCCATGATGACTGTAGGTGGTAAATCATATATAAATCAGGAATTATGTAAAGAATGTGGACTTTGTAAGAAGATTTGTCCTTATAATGCTATATCCGAAGTTCGTCGTCCTTGTAAAACTTCATGCCCAACTGGAGCTCTCAAGGTAGATGAAATCACTAGACGTGCTATTATTAATGAAGAAGATTGTATTCAATGTGGAGCTTGTATGACAGCTTGTCCTTTTGGTGCTATATCTGATAAAAGTCTTGTAGCTCCTGTATCTAAAAAATTATATCAGAAAAAGCACAACATGATTGCAATTGTTGCACCATCAATTTCTGGTCAAATGGGCAATAATGTTTCAATAGGTCAAATTAAATCTTCATTAAAGGCAATCGGATTTTCTGATGTGTTTGAAGCATCTTGTGGTGCAGATATGGTAACAATGCACGAAGCTAAGGAATTTGTAGAGAGAATGGAAAGTGGACAAAATTATATGACTAATTCTTGTTGTCCAGGCTTCTTTAGCTACATTGAGAAAAAGTTTCCTACTGAGGTTTCTCACATCTCCAATACGGTATCTCCAATGATTGCAATGGGACGTGCCATAAAAAATGAAACTCCTGATGCTAAAATAGTATTTATCGGTCCATGTACAGCTAAGAAAGCTGAAGCTAAAAGACCGGATGTAGCTGGAGTTATTGACTATGTGCTAACCTTTGAAGAGCTTTGTGCTATATTAGATGCTTTCAATACCAATCCTGAAAACTGCAGTGAAGAGACCCTTGAAGATGGCTCAACTTTAGGTAGGGGCTTTGGTATGGCTGGTGGACTTACTGCTGCTATAGAAAATTATGTTAGCACAGAAAATATTAATATAGAATTTAAACCAGTAAAAGTTTCAGGTTCTACAGAAATAAAAAAAGCTTTAAACATGGCAAAAATAAATAAACTACAAGGTAATTTTATTGAAGGAATGATGTGTAATGGTGGATGTATAAATGGTGCTGGAGTCTTTTCAGATCCTATGACCACTAAGGGAACCTTTATTAAAGAAGGTAAAAGTTCATCTATAAAAAATGTATCTGATAATAAGACTAATAAACTTATGGGAAAAGTATCCTTAGATAGATAAACAATAAAAAAAGTGGATTTTAAAATCCACTTTTTTATTGTTTAAATTATTTTATATTTAATTCTATTTATTTCTTACAAGAATCTCTTTCAACTATGTTATATGGTAATCTGTAATAAGTCTCTTCAACTGGAATTTTATTTACAAGCTTTATAAGAAGTCTCATTCCCACAGAGCCCATATCGTATAGGGGACGAGAAACTGTAGTAAGCTTAGGATAAAATACTCCTGATAATGCTATATTATCAAAGCCTATAACATTTATATCTTCTGGTACCCTGATTCCTTTTTCTCTTAAAGCATTTATAACTCCAAGAGCTGATTGATCGCTTCCACATAAAACTGCATCAACCTTATTATCTTTTATAATATGAGTGATTCCTTCAAAGCCGTCCTCATATTTTAAACTTCCAAGATAAACTAGTTTTTCATTGAAACAATTCTCTTCATCCATGGCGTCTTTATAGCCATGATACATCTTTTTATATTCAGTAGCATTTTCTTTAATGTATCCTATATATGCTATGTTTTTATTATTTTTTGAGAATAGATAATTTACAGCATCGTATGCAGCAGTATAACTATCTATACCTACACTAGGAACATCTCCTTCATCATCCATAGCACCTATTGATACTACAGGAGTGCCAACAGATTTTATAGCTGCCTTTATCTCTTTATCTAGACGGTCTCCCATATATATTATACCGTCTACCATCTTCTCTCTTAATATATTAAAACTTTCTTTTTCTCTACTCTTGTCTAGATCAGTATTACATAACATTATATTATAATTATAAATACTTGCTAAGTCCTCTGCCCCTCTTACAATCTCAGGGAAAAGGGAATTTGATATATCTGGTATTATTATACCAATTGTGCTTGACCTTTGAGTCTTTAAGCTTCTTGCTAAAATATTTGGTCTATAATCTAACTTGTCTATTGCATCTAGAACTCTTTGCTTTGTCTCTTGATTGACTACATCTATATCATTTAGTACTCTTGAAACTGTGGCAATAGAAACATTTGCTTCTTTTGCTACATCTTTAATTGACGCTGCCACTATATATCACCTCTCTTATTATTCTGCATATTTTTAATACATATATACCTTATTTATACTATAAAGTAAAGTATAATTATAAAGTTTAGATGGAGCAATCTATTATCATATTAACTCCATCTAAACTACTTAATATTTTAATTTAAGATATTATTACTAAACTCTTTCTACATGTAATAATAATTTTTCACCATTAATTTTAACTTCATTTATAGCCTTATCACTATTATAGGCTACAGTTAATGCTAATGTATCTTTCTTTATTTGATTTTCAAACTTTCTTATTACATTCTCTAAGACTTCATTTCCCGCAAAGTATAAGTTTATCTTGTCTGAAACTTCAAATCCTGTTTCTTTTCTCATGTTTTGTATTTTGCTTAGAACTTCTCTTATGTGACCTTCTTCTCTAAGTTCTTCTGAAATATTTGTATCTAATACTACACCTATTTCACCTTCTCCAGCAAAAGCAAATCCTTCTAAGCCCTGCATTGTTACAAGTAGATTTTCTTTATTTAACTCTATTTCAGTTCCATCTACATTTATTGTAACCACATCACCATTATTTACTCTTTGTGCAAGATCCATTTGATTCATTGAGGCTATACCTTTTCTGATTCCTGGAATCATTTTTCCGTAAGCCTTTCCTAGTACTGGAAGATTAGGTTTTATTTCAAAGTTAACATATTTAGAAAGGTCTGCTCCTAGTTCTACTTGTTTAATATTAAGCTCATCCTTAACTATGTCTCCATAATATTCTGGAAGTGAGTCTACAGATACAAGCATTTTTCCAAGTGGCTGTCTATTTTTAATATTAGCCCCATTTCTTGCACTTCTTCCAAGCTTAACTATCTTATATGCCTTATCCATTTCATCTTCTAATACCGCGTCTACATCAGCTTTAACGTATTCTGGCCATTTACATAGGTGAACACTCTCTTCTGCATCCTTATCAAAAGCAACAACAAGATTTTGATATAACTCTTCTGTTATAAATGGTATAAATGGTGCAGCTATTTTAGAGAATGATACAAGCACTCTATATAAAGTCATGTAAGCACCTATCTTATCCTCCGTAAGCTCTTCACCCCAGAATCTTGCTCTGTTTCTTCTAACATACCAGTTAGATAATTCATCTACAAACTCTTCTAGCTCTTTAGCTCCTTGAGTTATTCTGTAGTTTTCTAAATGCTCATCTATATTTTTAACTAATGTATTCAGTTTAGACATCATCCATTTATCCATTACATTTTCTGATTTAAAATCTTTATAGTCTATTGGATTAAAATTGTCTAATTCTGCATATAGAACATAGAAGGAATACACATTCCATAGAGTTCCTATAAATTTTCTTTGAGCTTCTATAACAGCCTCTTCATAGAATCTTGATGGAAGCCATGGTGCACTACCAGTATAGAAATACCATCTTAAAGCATCTGCTCCTTCATTTTCAAGTACTGTAAATGGACTAAGTACATTTCCTTTATGTTTAGACATCTTAAGTCCATCTTTGTCTAAAACGTGTCCTAGTACTATACAATTTTCAAAAGGATTATTCTCAAACACAGTTGTAGAAATAGCAAGAAGTGTATAGAACCATCCTCTTGTTTGGTCTACAGCTTCAGAAATAAACTGTGCTGGGAAGTTTGCTTCAAATAGTTCTTTATTTTCAAAAGGATAGTGATATTGAGCAAATGGCATTGAACCTGAGTCAAACCAACAGTCTATAACTTCTTCAACCCTTGTCATTTCTTTTTGACAGTGTGGACAAGTAACCTTAACCCTATCAATATATGGCTTATGGAGCTCTATACCATCTGGTACACTTACACCTTTTTCCTTAAGTTCTTCAACACTTCCTATTAGCTCTCTGTGGCCACATTCACATTCCCAAATTGGAAGTGGAGTACCCCAATATCTATTTCTAGAAATTCCCCAGTCAATTACATTCTCAAGGAATTTACCCATTCTACCTGTTTTTACATTGTCAGGCATCCAATTTATTTTATTATTATTTTCAATAAGTTGATCCCTTACTGAAGACATTCTTACAAACCAACTTTCTCTTGGATAATAAAGAAGTGGCGTATCGCATCTCCAGCAATGTGGATATGAGTGTGTAAACTTCTCACTTTTATAAAGAATATTATTTTCTTTTAAATAAGCTAAAATCTTCTCATCTGCTTTTTTTACAAATATTCCAGCCCAAGGAGTTACTGCTGGAACAAAGTTACCTTCCCCATCTACTAGATTAATCATAGGAAGACCATATTTCTTTCCTAATTGATTATCGTCATCTCCATAAGCAGGTGCTATATGAACTATTCCAGTACCATCTGTTAATGTTACAAAGTCTCCATGAACTATATAAAATGCTTTTTCTTCAGGCGCTTCGAACTTAAACATTTGCTCATATTCTTTTCCAAGCAATGTTTCTCCTTTAAATTCAGATACTACTTCATACTCGCCTTGAAGTTTGTTTAAAAGAGTTCTTGAAAGAATTAGATATTCACCTTCATGTAAAACTTCTACATAATCATAAGATTTATTAACAGCAAGAGCAACGTTACTTGGTAATGTCCAAGGAGTTGTTGTCCATACTAATACATATTTGTCTTCATCTTTTAGTTTAAATTTTACATAAGCTGAGCTATCCTTTACATCTTTATATCCCTGTGCTACTTCGTGAGATGATAAGGTAGTTCCACACCTTGGGCAATAAGGCATTACTTTGTGTCCTTTATATAATAAATCCTTATTCCACATTTGCTTTAAAGCCCACCATACTGATTCTATATAATCATTGTGATAAGTTACATATGGATTTTCCATGTCAACCCAGTAACCAAGCCTTTCAGACATTTCTCTCCACATTTCAACGTAAGAGAATACACTATCTTTGCATTGAGTAACAAATTCTTCTACTCCATACTTTTCAATCTCAGGTTTTCCTGAAATTCCAAGTTTCTTTTCAATTTCAAGTTCTACTGGAAGACCATGAGTATCCCATCCAGCTTTTCTTAAAACCTTATAACCTTTCATAACCTTATATCTTGGGATTATATCTTTCATAACTCTTGTTATAACGTGACCTATGTGTGGCTTACCATTAGCTGTTGGTGGACCATCATAGAACGTAAAATATTCACCTTCATCATTTAAGTCGAAGTTCTTTTGTATTACGTCTTTTTCTTCCCAAAGCTTTAACATATCTTTCTCAATGTCCATAAAAGACTTTGAGTTATCAATTTTCTTATACATATATTTTTCCTCCTTACATAGTTTATCTGTACCATTTCTGGTTAATCTCATGGAATCATTTAAATATTGTTAAGTAATTATAAGGTAAAATTAATTTAATAGTATGTACTCTTAATTTTATCCATAGCATTCATTAATTAATCTCATATATCATGGATAAAAATTAAAACTCCGCCCTACTAAGGACGAAGTTACTTCGCTATACCACCTACAGTGTTAATAATTTCGGATACTAACATATCCTATTCCTTAACGCAGAAATACGGAAAAACTTACTAAATTTCAGTTCTCAGCTCCTAGGTGATCTTCCTCTAATTATTCACTATGGGTTTTCACCTACCCCCACTCTCTTTAAGCTACCTTTTAGAGTACTGTCCTAATCTTAGCTTTTATATCTACTATGTTGTAAATTAATTTTACATCTATTATATTATATAAAAATTTTAATGTAAAGGGCTTTATTTCTAATAACATACTAAAATATTATTTAATCTACTACAATTTTCTCTAATCTTATTATTGTAGTCATCTTTTTAAATTAAAATGTTCTTTTTACATACCAAAGCATAAATTAAGCAAAGCTGTTAATAATTAAAATAGACTAAATAGTTAACTTTACTTAATTAGGAGGTACTAACTATGGTAATTACTTGGTTTGGACATTCTTGCTTTCTACTTGAAAATTCTCATGGAGAAAAGATACTTATGGATCCTTTTAATAAATGTTTAGGTGGAACCCCCTATAAAGGTTCTGTAGATATAGTTACCATCAGTCATGACCATTTTGATCATAACTATACGGATTTAATAAACCCTGGTGCAATTATTATAAACACACCTTGCTCATATGAAAGCTCTTCTATTAAAATTCAAGGCTTTCCATCTTATCATGACAATATAAAAGGAGCTAAACGCGGTGATAATATAATTTACTTAATAGAAACGGATAACTTAAAACTATGTCATTTAGGCGATCTTGGACATATGCTAACAGCTGAAGAATTAGATTTATTAGGTACTGTAGATATACTCTTCATCCCAGTCGGGAGTAATTTTACCATTGCTCCTGAAATTGCTGCCACTCTTTGCAATAAAATCCAAAGTAAATTAGTAATTCCAATGCATTATAAAGTTCCACATATAGATTTTCCTGTTCATGGAATAGAAAATTTCATATCTTTTATGAAAAATGCTGTAAACCTAAAATCTCATACATTAACTATAAACCCACCTTTAGAAGGTGTAAATTTAGTTAAAATTTTTGAACTCTAATCTTAAAACTAGATTAGAGTTCTATTCAATTAAAAAAATATAAATGTATTTGATGTTATTTGTTGTTATATATCATTTTTTACCTTATAATTTAAGTAATAATATGAAATATATTCTATGGGAAAATATTATTGAGAAAGGACTGTTAATTAATGAATGATAAAGCATTGAAAGTTTTATGTACACTTGCAACGGGTACAGCCATTGCTACTTCTATGCAAGTTATAGCTATAGCTGATCCAGCTCAAACTTCGAATTCTTCATACAACTCTACAGTGACAGGAACTATAACTGCAGATGTATTAAATATAAGATCAAATCATAATACTAGTAGTAACATTATTGGTAAAATAAATTATAATACTAAAGTATCAATTCTAGAGATAGCAAATGGATGGTATAAAATTAAATATAATAACACTACTGGTTGGATTTCTGGAGAATATGTAAAGCTAGATAGTAATTCTAATACAGTACAAGCATCTAAAACTGGAATTGTTACTGCTACTGCCTTAAATGTTCGTTCTGCAGGTAATACTAGCAGTAGAATTATTGGATCTCTTTCTAAAAATGCCAAAGTGCAAATAATATCTACTAGCAATAGTTGGCATAAAATTAAATATAATAATACTACTGGTTTTGTTAGTGCTGAGTACATTAATACTTCTTCAAGTAATTCAACCTCAGGTAATAGTAATACTAATAATAACAATAGTAACTCTTCTGATAGTACCGTTAAATCTAATGGTATCGTTAATGCAGATGCTCTGAATGTTCGTTCTGGAGCAAGCACTAGTAATAAAATTATTGGTTCCCTTCGTAAAAATGCTACAGTACAAATAATATCTACTAGTAATGGTTGGCACAAAATTAAGTATAATAATGCTATTGGCTTTGTCAGCGCTGAATATATTACCATTTCTTCAAATAATTCTGGTAATAATAACTCAAGTAGTGGAAACAATAATTCCTCTAACAACAATACCGTTATATCTACAGGCATTGTTAAAGCAGATGCTTTAAATGTTCGTTCTGGTGCAAATACTAGCTCTAAGATAGTTGGTACTCTATATAAAAATTCTAAAGTTGAAATACTATCTACTAGTAACGGTTGGTGCAAAATTAAATTTAAAAGTGGTACGGCCTTTGTAAGTTCAGAATTTATATCAAACAATAATAATACTGAAACTACTCCTGGTACCGTTACCCCACCTGAGACAACTCCACCTTCTCACACTGTGGAAGGTAAAGTTGCAATTGTTAATGCTGATGCTTTAAATGTTCGTTCTGGTGCTAGTACTAGTTATAGTATAGTTACTACAGTAAGATATGGTAGTAAGCTACCTATAATTTCTTATACTAATGGTTGGTATAATGTTAAGGTAGGTAATACTAATGGATATATTAGCGGTGACTATGTAACTATAGCTGATGAAAATCAATCATCAAATCCTATTGTAAAGGAGACTCCTCTTATACAAAGTAACTGTACTGGTGAAGATATAGTTTTAAAAGCTGAAGAATACCTTGGAGTACCATACCTTTGGGGTGGATTTACCCCTGTAGGTTTTGACTGTTCTGGACTTGCTCAATATGTGTACAAGCAACTAGGAATCTCCTTAGAAAGATCTACATACTATCAAGTGCATCAAGGTGTTATTGTTGATCGTAAGGATTTAAAACCTGGAGATTTAATCTTCTTTACTACTAATGATGATGATCCTAATGATATATCTCACGTAGGAATCTATAAAGGTAATGATTTATTTATACAAGCTCCTAAACCAGGTGACTGCGTAAGAGTTTCTAACTTAAATTCCGCTTATTATAGTAATAGATATTATATTGCTAAACGTATAATAAAATAGTATAAAAAATTTTAAATTGAGAACACTATAATTAATATCTAAGAAATTAGATATGGTCAAATATTTTGAAAGGAGATTCCGTGCTTATCTTAATAATATTAAGATTCGATACCCTTGAGTACACGACCAACAGGAGTAGCACCGCAAAACTGAGTATGTTGAAAAGGGTGCAACTATTAAAGTTGCTTAACGGAGATTATATGGAAGTAGGAACAGTAAAATGGTTTAATAGTGAAAAAGGGTTTGGCTTTATATCTATGGAAGGTCATGAAGATGTATTTGTACATTTCTCTGCTGTAATGGGAGATGGCTATAAGGTTCTTGATGAAGGACAAAAGGTTCAATTTGAGATAGTTAGTGGGGATAGAGGCCCTCAAGCAGCAAATGTTACAAAAATATAGATATATATTTTAAAGAAATATGTATTATTCATCATTTTAGAGACACGATTTAAATTCGTGGTCTCTATTTTTATTCGGTTTATATAGGGCTCTATTGAACTATAAAACTATGTATGCTATTATGAAAATATAAAATAATATATTGTGCTAGGGGTGCTCCGGCTGAGAAATGATTTTTCATTACCCTTTACCTGACCTAGATAATGCTAGCGTAGGGAAGCGATTAATAAGCTTAAGTTAATGCTTAGTTATTTAGCCGTGTTCTTACGAACATGGCTTTTTTTCAGAGTATAACTTCTGCTTTAACATTAGTCCTTAGCACTACTTAATTTAAGGAGGACTCTTTATGAATATCTTAGAAAATATGAAAAATATTCTAGCTAGTTGGACAACTCTTGCCACCTTACTTGGTGTCCTAATTCTATTATGTGTGTTTATAAAAGTTAAACATATCAAGTTTACTTCTAGGTTAACAACTCATATAGCTTTAGCAGTTGCCATGTCGGTAATTCTTCAATTTTTCAAATTCTTTGAATTTCCTTTAGGTGGAAGTGCAACTCTTGCTAGTATGCTACCTATAATTATAATATCTTTAATTTATGGACCTACTATAGGAATGTTCACTGGCTTTGTGTATGGTATCTTAAACTTCGTTATAGGACCTACATATATTCTTCACCCCATTCAAGTTCTTTTTGACTATACTCTGCCTTTTATGGCAATTGGACTTTCAGGATTTTTTAAGAAAAATAAATATTTAGCTATAATAGTTGCTTTCTTTGCACGATTTACATTCCACTACATAGCAGGAATAATTTTCTGGGGAAGTTATGCTGCTAAATATAACTTAACTCCAGCAGTATATTCACTAGTATATAATGGTACTTATATTCTTATAGATTGTATAATTTGCATAGCTGTATGCTCAGTTATAAATTTAAATAATCTTACAAAAAGATTAGCTCCTTATACTAATAATTCTATATAAGATAATTTAAAAAGGATATAGCATGACGATCATTCAATCATCATGCTATATCCTTTTAATTACTATATTTATTTTACTTTTAGAAATCTTCCGGTTTTTCATCACTTATGCTAAACTTCCATTCTCCACGATCATAAACGTTACTTATATAATAGCTAGTAGAGGAAGCATTTTTAGTCTTTTCAAAGGTAACAATACCTTTGTATTTCTTAGATGTATATCCTTCTGTTTTTATATTCATAACTACATTAAAATCATCTCTGGTAACAGAGGTATCCATGAATGTTACTGATTTAAGTTTATTTACTTTCTTCTTAAATTCCTCAATCTCTGTGGATATTTGAAAACGTGCAGCCATATTATCACTAGATACATTAACTCCAACATTACCTGCATCTTTATTAGCGGATACGTACTTATCTATACAACTTAAAATAGAAGTATAATATACATACTCAAAGTCGATAGGTTTTCTTATATTTGCAAAGTTTTTTATGATATCATTATCAAGCCTCTTAGAAACAATATACTTATTATCATCATTATACAGATTTGCCCCATCCTTTTTGTCAAGTCCAGCTACATAATTAAAGGTCTTAAATTCTGTTGGGCTCTCATATATCTCCAGAGTATAGTCTGGGTCTAAGGTTGACTTTTCTTCAACAACACTTGCACTAGAAAGTATACTATATATATCATTTATTACATCTTTGTCAGTAACAGTAAACTTATAACTTTTATCTCTAGTACTCTGAATTGTAACCTTCATAATGTTCCTTTCTTGCATATAGTTAAAATCACTATTTCCCCTTATACCACAAGCGGAAATTAGTAATGATGATATTATTAATAATATAACTATGAAATTACTCTTTACTCTTCTCACCTTTGCCCTCCACTTGAAAAATTCTTAGAATTTTTCATTCTTTATCATATGTTTTATTATAATAGTTGTTATACATTAAATCAAATAACTCTTTTACTTTTCAAATGAAAAAGTTTTAACTATATTTTCAAATACCACTTGTGTATTCTCTCTAGCTTTTTTATCACTAATTATAAATGTTATTCTAGCCACATAATCATCGTATGGAACATAATATTCATAGGTTCTTTTTACATTTTCTTTACTACTTTTTAAATCATACTTAATATAATCTAATTCTATATTATCTATCTTCACTTTTTCTTTTTTATAGTCTTTTATTCCCATACCCTCTACATCTGCTATGCACTTATCTATTGTTGCTTTAACACCTTCACTGCTACTTATAAGCTCTATAGAACCATAAGTATTAGCATCATCTGAAACAAACTCATTTAAGTATACAATTTTATCATCTTTATTCTCTTTTATTGTAGTTAACCAGCTACTAGGTAACTTATATTTTATTTTACCATCTAGAATATCATATTGCTTAAATTCAACCATACTATTCTGAGTTAATGTAGCTGTTCTTAGACTTTCTTCAAAATATTTTCCAACTCCTAATATAACTATCATAAGCCCTGCTAGTATTATTGCTAATCCTAATTTTCTCATATTATCATCTACTAATTTCATATGTTACCCTCCCTTTATTAATATACTATGTACCTTTTTCAAAAAATAGAATAAACTCCGAATAAAATTCGGAGTTTTAAATTCATATATTATCTTACCTCTTAACTGGTACAACCACAGTATTGCCTTTTATATCATAATACATTAACCAATGACCTGTTTTATCATTATCTTCATCTGGCATGAAAGTTACGAAACCAGTCTTTCCTTCATATGGTTGGTCTGCCAAATCTCTTGTGCCTGGTATTGCATATATAATATATTTTAAATTACCTTCATCATCACATTTATATCCAACCATGAAATTTCCATGTCGTGATATATAAGGATAATAGCAAATCATAGGGTAGAACACCACAGAATATTTATTGTAATCATAAACACAATACATATCCTCTAATTTTTTTACATGAGCTTTGTACCAAAAACAATTTTTAATATTCTCATTACTACCAATCTTTTCTAAGCCATAGATAACTTCTTTAAAAAATTTACCCATAGTTCCCATTGGATAATCCTTATCATTCCATTCACTTTTTTTATGTTTCTCTGGTTTGCAATCTTCATATTTTTTATCCATATCGTCATGATCATATGGTTTTTTCACCTTACAATCATCATATTTATTCTTCTTTTTAGAGTGTTTTTTTCTATAATCTTTTAACCTTTCTATTTCTTTTTCATATTCTTCAAATATTCTATTCTCATCATCAATATAGTCTTCATCATTATTTTCTAATTGTTCATTTATTAGATCATTCTTTACCAAAGGTTCAATTTCTTCAACATCAATAATATCTACTTCATCACTTATATAATTTTCATCGCTCCTTGTATTAGACATTGGAGTAGGGGTGATTCCAGGTATATTGATATTAGGGATAGGAGTAGGAGCGATTCCAGGTATATTAGTATTAGTGGTAGGATTAGAAGTACTTCCTGGTGCACTTATATTTGGCATAGGAATAGAAGTACTTCCTGGTATATTAGGAATAATTCCACCATATGGAGGATTAGTAATGTTTGTATTATCAGTTCCTACATTTTGCGGCATTCCTGTTTGTTGCTGTGTATTATCAGTTCCTGTATTTTGTGATACTCCTGTCTGTTGCTGTGTATTATTGGTGTTGTTTTGCATAGTTCCAGTATTACTTTCTTGCTGCCCTAAATTTGTATTTTGAATTTGAGGCACTACTTTATTCATATTTCCATTATCTGATTTTGGAGTTTCTTTTACTGGTGTAGTTGTACTATTATTTTCTTTTACAGTATTACTATCACTCTTAGCTAGAGGATAGTTCTGCCAGTTTTTAAGCTCTTCCCCTCCAATAAACCCTACCATTACAGGCATAACTTTATCTGCACTTATCTTACCAATAGCTGCTCCTTGTACCTTGTCCATACCTATGTTTGTATTTACTAAATTATTGGCATCAAACTCATTGCTAACATCAGCTTTTCCGCCATCATCTATATTGATTCGACCAAGATTTATTAGTTCATTACCATTGTTTCCTTGAACTATTAAAATCATAAAGTATGGGCCCTTTTGCTTTTTAAGATTTTGAGCATAAAATGAGGCTTTTGCTTTATCATTTCTTACCTCTAACTTAGCGTAGCCTGAAGGTGTTTTATTGGAATCTAGTCCATATCCTTTTTGATCTTCTTGTAATATTATAAAAAATCTATTATAGCTTTTTCTAGACGGCATACTCTCTACCTCCATTTTTATTTATACATTATAATATATGACTATTATGTATAAAAAATGAAGGATATTCTTTATTTATTTTTATAAGAAAAAAGATTCGTCTATTTAAGGCGAATCTCGTATATCTTATTTGCTAAAGTAGCAAACTCTTCTATTGTTAGAGTTTCACCTCTTCTAGTTGGATTAATACTCGCATCTTCAAAAGCCTTTTCTTGCAGTTCCTTAGATAATCCTATAGCCTTCATACTATTCCATAGAGTTTTTCTTCTCATATTAAAAGACTGCCTTATTATATTAAAGAAAAGTTTTTCATCCTTCACTTCAACTCTAGGTTTATCTAATTTATCTAATCTAATAACTATAGAATCTACTTTAGGAGATGGGATAAAACAACTTGGAGGTACATTCCTTATAATTTTTGTATCACAATAATACTTTGCAAGTAGAGTAAATGCTCCATATTCTTTAGTACTTGGTTCTCCATTAATTCGTTCTGCAACTTCCTTTTGAATCATAATAGTTATAGATTTTATATCTAATTTATCATTTAAAAGATTTGCTATTATAGGCGTAGTTACATAATATGGTAAATTAGCTACTACCTTTACACTTTTTTCTTCACCTATTAGTTCTCTATAATTTACCTTTAAAGCATCTTTATTTATTAAACTAAAATTCTCATAACTAGATAACTCTGATTCCAAAATAGGTATTAATCTAGAATCTAACTCTATACTAGTAACTCTTTTAGCCCTTTTAAGTAACTCCTTAGTTAAAGTTCCAACACCTGGACCTATCTCTATTACGTAGTCATTCTCAGTTATATTTGCACCCTCTACAATATCCTCAAGCACTGTGTAATCAGTTAAAAAATTTTGTCCTAAACTTTTAGTAAACTTAAAATTATATTTTTCAACTAGTTCTTTTGTATTTAATTTATCCATACTAAATCTCCTTATCTACCTTCTTCATAGCTTCTACAAACTCATCCTTAGATATACCATAATTATTTAATCTAGTTAATAGCTGATTTGTATTACTATACCCTATTCCTAATTCTCTTCCAATAGCATCTCTTCTTTTTTTAGCATCTTTATCTGCTGTTAATCTAAAATAGTGCATATCTTGTATAGTAAACTCATGTCTAGGCTCTTTTAATTCACACTTTGCTCCATTTAAAGCCTTAATAATAGTTTCTGGTGAAGCATTTTCAACTCCTATATTATCACCTTTTCTTCCTTCACTTTGAGTTATATAAGCATGCTTAATATTAGGGACTCTTTTAGCTATAATTCTTCTTATTTTTTCTCCAGCAAAATCAGGGTCTGTTAAAACTATTACCCCTTGTCTCTTATTAGCCTCTTTTATTCTTTCAATAACTTTACTATTTATACCAAACCCACTAACTGATATTACTTCAGCATCAACAGCTCTTTTTACAGCTGTCACATCATCTCGTCCCTCTACCACTATTACTTCCTTAATCATAAAAGCCTCCGTCCTGCATTATGCTATATAAAATATTATGTAACTTTTATATAAAAATTATCCGATGACTACCTGCTCTAATACCCCCACCTTCTTCAAAGTGGGAGTAAAGAGCAGCTACGTCCCTGGATAACGATTTCTAAGCTTCGAAGAAGCTAAGAACTCTGTTTATCTATTTCTTTGTATTTTAAAATTTCTCAATGTAATTATATCATAGCATATTTAATTTTAGGCATCTTAAATAAAAAAATAGGAGCCTATGCTCCTATTTTAAAATATAAACGTTAACCTGTCTTCTTCCCCAGTTAACAGCTTCATCATAGCTATTAACATACACATCAACCTTATTACCTACTATGGCTCCCCCTGTATCTTCTGCAATGGCAAGTCCATATCCTTCGATATAAAGTTTTGTTCCTAATGGAATTACTCTTGGATCTACAGCTACAGTGCTGTATCCATTTGGATTACGTCTAACAGTTGTACCTGTTGCTGTTATAGTACCTGAATCTCCCCTATCGGAAGTATAGGCAGTTGATACACAAGATATCATACTTGAATATGCAAAGTCTTTTGCATTGCCACCACGTGATGGTCTTACAACAGCTAAGGTTCCTATATCTATTATCTTATTTATAGGATTTTTACTAACAACCTCTTTTACAACTCTTCTATTAACCTCTTTACCATTTTCATACACAACCTCTGTTGTGATAGTTCTCTCACCCATAGAGCCTTTTTGAACTTCTTTTTCTACTCCTTGGTTAAGTTCAGAGTTTTTTCTTGTTTCAGTTTCAAAAGCTATTGGTTGAACTTCTTTTAAAAGCTCCTTCTTTACTCTTGTAACCTCAACAGTCATACCTGCTTGTAGATTTTCATCCATAGACGGAACTATCTTGTCCTCTTGACTTATTTTAATATTCTCAGCTTCTAACATATCTTCTACTGTTTTCTCTGCTGATGCTATTGATAAGTTTTTTCCGTCTACCACTACTTCTACATCTACTGCCTTATTAATATAAATTATGTCACCATCATTAACTTCGCTGTCTAGTTCCACAGAAATTTTATCCTTCTGAGCAACTGTTATGCCGTTGTTCTCTAGTATAGTATTTAAATTTTTTGATAATGTAGTTATTTCTACTTTTTGACCATCAACTACTACTTCAACGGTATTCCTTAACCCCCAAATAGTAACTGCGGCACTTAATAGAATTAATACAACAACGAACACCGTCTTTGGCCAAATTGAAAAATTGCTTTTCAATTTATCTTTGAATTTAATCATCATAAAGATTACCTCCCTCAGACAAGAGTACTTTGCTATTATATATTAGATACCGTAGTTATGTCAAATTTAGCACTCTAATCATTGAATTGACTGAACTTAATGCATACTATGCATAATAAAATAATAATTAAAATAATAGCTTTTCTGTTTTTTAGTTTCAGTCTTTCCGGGGTGATAAGTACAGGTTTATACTATACATATGCAAAAATAAGTTCATTTATTCTTTATATACATTTGACTTAAAAACTAATGAAATTTATATCTATAATTTAATATATCTTAACTACACTTTCAAATTTATATTTCAAATTATACCTCACTAATTTAAATTAAACAAGCTTTTTGTGTTAAATATTGTAATTTTTTCAATTTGTTTTCTGCTTGTACCTTTAATGTTAGCTATTTCTTCTATGATAAACTTTATATAATTTGATTGATTTCTCTTTCCTCTATTTGGTGTTGGTGCCATATATGGACAATCAGTTTCTACCAATAACCTATCTAGGGGTAATTCCTTTACCACTTCTTTTATAACCTTAGAATTTTTAAAAGTAACTACTCCAGTAACCCCTATATAATATCCTAATTTTAAACATTCTTTAGAGAATTCTACACTTCCTGAAAAGCAGTGGACTACACCTATTACATCAGGAAATTCCTTTAATATTTCTAGGGTATCTCCATGGGCATCTCTATCATGAATTATAACAGGCAAATTAAATTCTTTAGCTATAGCCATTTGCTCTCTAAAAACTCTCTTTTGTACTTCTCTTGAAGGGTTTTCTTCCCAATAGTAGTCTAGTCCTATTTCTCCTATTGCAACTATCTTCTTGTCCATAGCTAGGCTACGTATTCTCTCTTTAACTTCATCCCTAAATTCATCAGCATTCTCTGGGTGAATTCCTGCAGCAGCATGAATGAAATCATAGTCTTCAGCTAACTTTACAGACATTTCAAGACCCTTCAAGCTAGAACCACAATTTATTACTCCTATAACCTCTTTATCTTTTATCTCTTTTAAAATAACATCTCTGTCATCATCAAATTGTTCATCATCATAATGAGCATGTGAATCAAATATCATATTATCCCCACTTTCATAAGTTAAATTTTTATCAATTCTATATTTATCATTTAATTTATCATATATGGTAAATTAATCTTTGTCTATATCTAAAATTCACTTATATATATAATCTAGTAAGGTATTTAGATTTTATCCAATATGTGTAAATTTATTCATGATAACAAAAGAGTAAGTTTATACTGTGTTATAATTATATAGTAATATTTAAGGGGGTAATCTTATGATTTTTGATAGCCACGTGCATACTTGTTTTTCTACTGATTCTAACATGAGGCTTACTGATGCTATTAATACAGCAGGTAAACACAACATAGGTTTAGTTATTACAGACCATATGGATTTAAATTATCCTAAGGAGGCTGGATTTCGTTTTAATGTAGATAATTACTTTAAGGAGTACGGAGAATACAGAAGTGATAATCTATTATTAGGTATAGAAGTTGGGATGTCTCTAGATTATAAAGAAGATAATGAAAAGCTTATAAATTCCTATGACTTTGATCAGGTTATAGGTTCTCAGCATACAATAAGCAATATTGATATTGGATACTCGTATATTTATGAAGGCTTATCCTATAGAGAAGTTCTAATTAAGTACTTTCAAGAAATTTGTGACTGTATAAAAACTCATCCTTACATAGATACTTTAGGTCATATAGATTATATATCCAGATATGCACCTGTAAGTGATAGTGAGATTTACTATGATAAATATAATGATTTAATAGATAGTGTTATAAAAACTTGTATTGATACTAATACTGTTATGGAAATAAATACTCGTAGAATAAAAAGCAATATAACCTTTGATAATCTAAAAAAAATCTATAGTAGATATAAAGAATTAGGAGGGAAATATGTAACTATTGGTTCTGATTCCCACAATCCTACCGCTATTAATAACAATTTTAAAGAAGCTCTTTTATTATGCCATCTATGTAATGTTAAGCCAATATATTTTAAAAACAGAAAGCCTGAATTTTTCTAAATACTCAGGCCTTCTATTTTTTTATTCTATAACTTCTCCCTTAACTTTCACCCTTCCTCCATCTGGACATGAAAGCTGAAACATCTTTCTACGTTCATCTCCAAAATCTAAATCTCCTCCATTAAGTAAAGTATATACACTTGGATAAATATTTTGCCACAATTCATGACAAATGGGAGGACAAATATCTTCCACTTCATATATGTCTCCTTTTTTATGATATCCACACCTACACTTACTTTCTAAAACAGTTATTCTTACCTTTCCCATATAATTCCCCCAATGATTTATTTACCTTTTATTATCGTACTATTGAACCTGATTCAATGTCACCTGGATCTACTACACATAATTTTGAATCATCATCTGTAGCTGCAGAAAGAATCATACCTTGAGATATTTCACCTCTTAAAGTTACAGGCTTAAGGTTAGCAACTAAAACTACGTTCTTTCCAATTAAATCTTCTGGCTTGCAGTGCATTGCAATACCTGATATAACTTGACGAATCTCTCCACCCATATCTACCTTAAATTTCAAAAGTTTTTTAGCTTTCTTAACTGGCTCACATTCTAAAACTTTAACTACTCTAAGGTCAATTTTTTCAAAATCATCTATAGTTATCTCTTCTTTTATTGGAGTTATTTCTTTTTTTTGTGCAGCTTTTTTAGCTGCTTCAGCGATTTCTTCAAGTTCTTTTATTTTAGCTTCCACATCTATTCTTGGGAATATTACAGCTCCCTTATTAACATTAGTCCCTGCAACAGTACCATCAAAAGAAGTCAAACTTTCCCATGTAAAATTAGAAATATTTAATTGCTCATTTATTTTGGCACTTGTTGTTGGTAAAAATGCTGAAGTTAAAGAAGATATTATTCTTAAACTTTCACATAAGTTATAAAGAACTGTAGCAAGTCTTCCTTTTAAGTTTTCATCCTTACCTAATATCCAAGGAGTTGTCTCATCGATGTACTTATTGGTTCTTCTAATTAATGTCCATATATGATCTAGTGCATCAGAAACTCTTAAATGCTCTATTTCAGCTTCAACCTTCTTAGGTACTTCTAATGCAACGGAAATTAACTCTTCATCGATAGCCTCCTTAACATCTGGAGCTGGAATTACTCCTCCAAAGTATTTCTCTACCATAGTTACAGTTCTTGAAACTAAATTTCCAAGGTCATTAGCTAAATCTGAATTAGTTTTCTTTATGAATATTTCATTATTGAAAAGTCCGTCAGAACCAAAAGGTATTTCATGTAGTAAGTAATATCTTACAGCATCTACTCCAAAGTGATCTACAAGTATCACTGGATCTACTACATTTCCTTTAGATTTAGACATTTTACCACCATCAACTAAAAGCCATCCATGACCAAATATTTGTTTTGGTAACTCTAATCCTAATGCCATTAACATAATTGGCCAATATATAGTATGGAATCTTAATATATCTTTTCCTATTAAGTGTACATCTGCTGGCCAGAACTTCTTATAAAGCTCCGTGTTTTCTTGGTTATAACCTAATGCAGTTATATAGTTTGAAAGAGCATCTATCCAAACATAAATTACATGACCATTATCAAACTCAACTGGTATTCCCCAATCAAAAGATGTTCTTGATACACATAAATCTTGTAATCCTGGTTTTAAGAAGTTATTTACCATTTCATTTTTTCTTGATTCTGGTTGTATAAAGTCTGGATGAGATTCTATATACTCTAAAAGTCTATCTGCATATTTAGACATTTTGAAGAAATATGCTTCTTCTTTTGCCTTCTCTACTGGTCTACCACAATCTGGGCATTTTCCATCTACTGCTTGAGTCTCTGTCCAGAAAGCTTCACAAGGTGTACAATACCAACCTTCATAAGAGCCTTTATATATATCTCCTTGTTCATATAGCTGATTAAATATTTTTTGTACAGAGCTTTTATGATAATCATCAGTAGTTCTAATAAATTTATCATAACTAATGTCCATAAGCTTCCAAAGATCTTTAATTCCAGATACTATTTCATCTATGTATTCTATTGGTTTAACGCCCTTGTCTTCTGCTATTCTCTGAAGCTTTTGACCATGTTCATCTGTTCCTGTTAAAAACATTACTTCATGACCTGTAAATCTTTTAAATCTTGCTATAGCATCAGCTGCCACAGTTGTATAAGTATTTCCTATATGAAGATTTGCTGATGGATAGTATATTGGTGTAGTAATATAAAATGGTTTCTTTGTCATATTTCTTCCTCCTAAAATTATTGTATTTTTATTATATCTTTTGGCTTTAAGTCTAAAAAAAATCTCTATGCAGAAATATTTCTACATAGAGACGTTATATACGTGTTACCACTCTAATTCATATCTACTTCACAGTAGACACCTCAATAAGTAACTTAGCCTTAGCCTTTATTACTTTGTCCTATAAGGGGGACTTCCCTATTTTCCTTGGTGGCTACACTTCAGAAAATCTGCTCCAAGACCATGTTCCCAAACTTCTTTTTCACTAGCTTTCACCTATTCTAGCTCTCTTTAGAAAATTTCATTTAGTACTCTTCTTTTCTCCGCATTAAATATCAATATTAATTAATATGATAATACTATAATTATTTTATGTCAACGGTAAAATTAATATATTATGTTTATTAATATATTATTAAATAGTAGCAATATAATTATTCATAACTACCCTTTAGATATATGTTTAATCACACCTTCAAAGGGTAGAATAGCCCTGAAATCCGCATGAACACAACAAATAGTTAACTATTTAACTATTTAACTATTTAACTAGCCTTATAGTTTTATATATAACTATTTATATAGGTGTATATTTATATAGTAATTTATTCACTTTTATGAATTTTTATACTTTATTTATTTTTATTTGTATTACATCTATTTTTTTTTGGAAATATGAATTATCATTATATATGTGCCATAATTTTCTTACATTATTATTAGGCAATTAAAAGGGAATTTTTTAAAAGGAGGTAGTTATATGGAATTATTAAAAAAGAACCTTTATTTAAATAAATCTACAGTAAAGGATGTACTTAAACTATCCTTACCAGCTGTAATAGAAATGTTATTATATACAATGATATGGACTGTTGATACTATGCTTATAGGTCAATATGGAGGGGATATTGCTGTCAGTACTGTAGGGATGTCTAGTGAAGTTATTTATACCTTTACTAATATTTTAGTTGCTCAAAGCTTATCTGTTGGAATTACTTCAATTGTAGCAAGAAGATACGGTGCTAGAGAATTAGATAAGGCTAATGAATATGCAACCTTAGGATTTTCTTTAGGATTCCTAGTAAGTATGGCTACTACACTATTTATATTCTTATTTAGTAAAAAATTGTTAGTTCTAGCTGGTGCTGAGCCAAGCATAATAGGATTAGGTACAACTTATATAAATATTGTATGTATTGGCTTGCCCTTTAATATGTTATCTAGTATGTTAAATGCTGTTAATAGATCCTATGGAAATACTAAAACTCCAATGCTTGTTTCTATTGTTATGCTTGTAGTTAACCTTTCCTTAGATGCTATATTAATATTTGGTTTACTAGGTTTCCCAGAACTTGGTGTTAAAGGAGCCGCTATTGCTACAACTATAGCTAATATATCAGGATTTATTTATTCAGCTATATATACCTATAAAAAATCCCTAGTAAAAATTGAATTTAAATACTTAAAGAAATTCAGTGGAGCTAGAATAAAAAATATTACTGCTTTATCTATCCCTGCTGGAATGCAAGAAGCTGCCTATAGCTTAGCTAGACTTTTCACAAGCATGATGATTATGCATCTTGGTACCATCGCCTTTGCTGCTAACCAAATCACTTTAACTTTAGAATCTATTTCTTTTATGCCTGGGTGGGGATTTGCCGTTGCTGCTACAACTCTAGTTGGAAATAAAGTTGGTGAAGGTGACTATAAAAAAGCCAGGGAATATGGCCGTACTGCTATGATTTTAGGGATAGGTGTAATGTGTATATTTACATTATTATTTTTACTTTTCCCAGTACAGCTTATTAAAATGTTTATAGATAGTAGTAATACTGAAGTTATTTCTCTTGGGGCAGCTTGTTTAATGATAGCTGCTGCAGAACAACCTGCCATGGCACTATCAATGGTTGTAGGCGGAATTTTTAAAGGTTATGGTGATACTAAAACTCCATTTGCTATAGCCTTCATAACCTCTTGGTTTATAAGACTTCCACTAGTATTTATATTTATTTATTTACTAGGCACATCAATAACAGTGTTCTGGATTATATGTTTTATTCAATGGTCTGCAGACGGACTTCTACTTTATATATTCTATGTTAAAAAACTAAAACCTATAAATAGTCATATAACAAAGCTAGACTAAAACATTGATAGATATATATTAAAAACTGCCTAATAAAGTATGCTAATGCTCTTTATTAGGCAGTTTCATTTACTATTATTTTCTTAAGTAATCTCTTATATAATTTAATTCCTCTCTAGCGCAAAATTCTTTTTATTGTTGCAACTACAGCTCCTATTATAAAAAATAAGATAAGAAGATAAAAAAAATCCCCCATAAAAACATCCATAACTTTTTCTCCCATCTAGAATCTACTTATATAACACATTTTACAAAATATGTTATATATAAACAAGTTCTATACTTTTAATTAAACTCCTCCCCTGTATTAACAAATTTCTTTATCTCATTAACATTACTGCTAAATTAACTGCTAATAGTACGGCACATAAATCAACTATTAGAGCTACCCATAAACTGTGCCTTACCTTCTTTATACCAACAGCTCCAAAATACACAGTAATAGTATAAAATATAGTTTCTGTACCACCCATTATTATAGATGATAGAAATCCTAAGAAAGAATCTGGTCCATAGCTTTTTACTATATCTGTGAAAACTCCAATTGCTCCACTACCTGACAGTGGTTTTATAAATATTAACGGAACGATTTCTGGAGGTATACCTACCACATTAACAGCGGGCTTTATCAAGTTTATAACATAATCCATAGCCCCCGAAGCCCTAAAGCAATTTACTGCTATAAGCATAGCTAAAAGATAAGGGAAAATCCTTACACATACATTTATACCTTCCTTAGCTCCTTCTACAAAACATTCATATACTTTTACCTTAGCAATAATGCCATATAGTACTACAGCACCTATGATTATTGGAATTATTCCCTTTAAAAAATAATCAAATATATTTTCCACGGCATTTCCCTCCTTTAAAAGTACCTTTGTAAAAACTTACATAAAATAATTCCAAGTATAGATGCAAAGGTTGTAGTACATAGTGCTGGTAGAATTATTGAACCTGGATTTCCAGAATTAAATGCGGCTCTAATAGAAACAACTGTAGTTGGTACAAACTGAATACAGGCTGCATTTAACACTAAAAATAGTACCATATCGTTGCTTGCCACATCTTTATGCCCATTTATTCTATCCATTTCCTCCATAGCTCTTATACCAAAAGGTGTTGCTGCATTAGATAATCCAAACATATTAGCTGTAAGATTCATAACTATAGCTCCTAAAGCCTTATCATCTTTTCCTGCTTCTTTAAAGATTCTTCTAAGTATAGGTTTTAACAATCTGGCTAATTTGTCTGTAAGTCCACTTCTCTCTGCAATTTTCATCACACCACACCAAAGACACATCATTCCTAATAGCTCTATAATAAGCTTAACTGTATCTGATGTAGTTGATACTATGGTTTTAGATAAGAGCTCCCCATCTCCTGTAAGTACACCAAACGCTATACCTATAAATAAAATTCCGAACCATATTACATTTATCATACAAACTCTCCCATATCTTTAATAAATTAATATATATTTATATGTAATATATATGTTCTTCCTTTAAATAATATTTAGGTTTTTATTTTATATAAAATTCTATCCTCTATTTTATCCTGCATAAAAACTGTCATTTTAGGAAAAACTATTAAAAATTATACTAGGAGGTATATTATGTTATGGATTTAAACGAAATAGTAGAAATGAAAAATCAAAACCCTGGAGCTACTGGTTATTATAACAATAGAGAGTTATTCATTAGAAAAGTTTATGATAATTCTGGTCTTGTAGAAGTTGTTGATTTAGTTAACGGAGAAGTATACTCCCTTCATAGTAGCAAAATTGATAAGTCTTATACTAACTCATATAATTCATTTCATTAAATTTATAGTTGAATTTAAATCTTCTCAATGATAACATTTAATGTATAGATTAAATAAAACAACTAAAGGAGATTTTTTATGAATGAAACTAATTTAAAGCAAGCGCAAAAAGAGATTGATGAAGCACTTTCTACTATTGAAAAACTAGAAGAAAATATTAAATTTAATTCTGTATCTGAGGACATGATAAAAGAAAACTTTATTTCTCTTGCTAAGAAAGTTCAAGAAATTGAATCTGTTCTAAAAAATGAAGGTATCTTATAATTAAATATTTACATAATGAAAGAGTATAACTTTGATAAATTAAAAGTTATACTCTTTTATCATTAAAAACCTGTGTTTCCACAGGTTTTTTATGTTTATTAATATTTTTTAGCAATTTCATATAATAATCTTGACCCTACTCCTGTTGCACCCTTTGAGAAATATTCTCTATTTGGTGTCTGTGATGTAAAAGCTGTAGCTGCAATATCAAGGTGTAACCATGGCTTATCTTCTACAAATTCACCAATAAATAATCCTGCTGTAATTGCTCCTGCACCTACAGGGCCAGTTGAGTTAACTAAGTCTGCATTACCAGTTTTTATTTTTTCTTTATATTCATCAAAGGTTGGGAATCTCCAAACTCTTTCATCACAATGTAAAGAAGCTTCCTCTAAAAGTGAGTAGAATTCATCATCATTAGTTACAACTCCTGTAGCGGCACTTCCTATAGCCCCACCTACAGCACCAGTAAGAGTAGCAATATCAACTACCTTAGTTACATTTTCTTTTCTTATTATATAAGTAACAGCATCTACTAAAGTCAATCTGCCTTCAGCATCTGTATTTATAATTTCTATGGTTTTACCATTCATAGTATTAATTATATCTCCAGGTCTATATGCATCTCCTGAAATTAAATTCTCACAAGCAGCCACTACAGCTACAATATTTTTCTTTAATCCTTTTCTTGCTATGGTAGACATGGCACCGATAACAGCACCTGCTCCCCCCATATCACTCTTCATAGTCCACATACTTCCTGCAGTTTTTAGGCAATACCCACCTGCATCAAAAGTTAATCCTTTACCTACAAGACCTAATATATTTTCTTTATTATCAGTATCACCCATGTACCTCATTACAATTAACTTGGGTTCATTTGAAGAACCTTTACCAACGGATAAAAATGATTCCATACCAAAGTTTTTAATTTCTTCTTTATTATATACTTCAACTTGGAATCCATGATCAAGGCCTAACTGCTGAACTTTTTTAGATAATGCCTCTGGATTTAAAATATTAGCAGGCTCATTTACAAGTTCTCTTGAAATTAAATTTCCTTCTGCAAGTAGTCTTCCTTCTTCTACAGCTTCATTTAATTTAGCTAAATCTTGATCCTCATGAAATATAATTCTTACTTCTTCTAATAGTACTTCTTTTTTATCACTTTTATATTTATCAAAATTATAAGTAGTCATTATAATGGATTCAGTAATAGCTTTAACTTTTTCATAATTACAACAACAATCCATAGATTTCACATGCAAATCTAGAGTTTTTATTTTTTGTTTAATTACTTCCTTGATTAACTTAGAAGTATTATTTCTAATATTATCTACTTTACACTTAGCTTTTTCACCAAGACCTACAAGTATAGTTTTTTGTATAGACCCATCTTCTATATTAGTTAGTGTATATAAATCTCCTTTTTTGCCAGCGAACTCTTTACTTTCACTTAAGCAACTAAGGATATTATCTAATTTGTCACATAAAAATCCTTGTTGTAGTTCCATATAACTTTCAAATAAAAATATACCTTTGGAATTGTTATGTGATTGAACATTTTTTAAGTTCTCCACTTTTATATTCATATTAATCACCTATCCTTTCAAAACTGAATATACATCCTATACTTAAATAGTTTCTATACTTATTTTCTAAATCCTTCTATAATGTTCTATTTTTCTTCTTTATATACATCATACTGTGGTTGAGTAAATCCTCTTCCTACTACTTCTCTTACATCATTTATTATTATAAAAGCTTCAGTGTCTACTTCTTTTACAATTCTTTGAAGCTCAATTAATTCTTCTGTAGAGCATACAATATACAATATATCTTTACTTTTTCCAGTATATACACCCTTACCATTTATACTTGTTATTCCTCTATTTAAGTGCTTCATTAATTCTTGTGCTATTTCATCAGACTTTTCTGAGATTATATGTACTTCTTTAGAGTAATTTACACCCTCTACTAAGGTATTTACTACTTTAGAAACTATAAAGATAGATATCAATGCATACATGGCTTTCTCTACGCCAAAAACAAATAAACCTACTACTATTATCATTCCATCTATGCACATCATTATTTGATTTATAGGTATTTTCTTCAAATAATGCTTTATAATTATTGCAAGTAAATCTGTACCTCCTGTTGATGCAGATGATCTTAATACTAATCCAACTCCAGCTCCTACAAAAAGGCCTCCAAATACACTTGATATTAATAAGTCAGATTGAACCGGCGGGATAAAACTAGTATACCAAAGGGCAACAGATACAAAAGCTGCTCCAAATATAGATTTTTTTGCAAAATCCATCCCTTTTATTTTTATTCCTACTATAAATAATGGTATATTTACAATTACATTAGTTAACCATAGTGGAATGCTAAATACATAATCTAATATAATAGCTAAACCTGATACTCCTCCGGTAACTAAATGTTGTGGTGAATAGTATACGTTTATTCCTATAGCCAGTATTGTTATACCAACCATTATCATTAGATAATTTTTAAGTTCACTTTTGTTAAAAAACTCCTTCATTTTGCCCTCCCGTTTATTTTGTGTTATACTATATTATTTATGTTACACTAGTTTTATAGCATAGAATCATACATGTTGCAAACACTAATTTCAATTATACTTTTATTATTATAATAATTATATAGTTTTTAGAGTTTTTTATATGTATTTTTTATATGTTATGCTAAAATTTAATTATTATATTATAATAAGGAGTTTTTATGGATAATTATACTGTTTTATTAAATATTATAAACCTTATTTTTGTTGTAAATATTGCTTTTGCTATAGTTGTAATTATATTTGAAAAGAGAAATACTAGTAATACTTGGACATGGCTTATGATAATGTTGTTTATACCATTTATTGGTTTTATAATGTATTTATTCTTTGGTCAAAATCTTCGTCGCAAAAAGTTCTTTGTTCTAAAAAAGGAAGAAGAATCTGTTCTTATGCAATTCTCTGAAGATCAGAAGCGTCTTCTCAACGACAAAGCTATAGTTAATAATAACTCTCTATTAAAAGAATATCATGATGTAATAAATTTAAATCTATATAGTGATAATTTTATTGTTACTAATAACAATAAAGTAGATATTCTTAATAATGGAAATGAAAAATTTCCTATCATGATAGACTGTATAAAGAATGCCAAAAATTTTATTCATATTCAGTACTATATCTTTAATGATGATAACCTAGGCACTGAAATACTTAATCTATTAGTAGAGAAAGCAAAGGAAGGTATTGAAGTTAAACTACTTTACGATGGTATGGGTTGCATTCATAATAAAAAGCATTTTTTTGATCCACTGGTAAAAGCCGGTGGAGAAGTGTATTGCTTTTTTCCACCTTTTATACCTTATATAAATGTTAGAATAAACTATAGAAATCACAGGAAAATATGTGTTGTAGATGGAGAACATGGTTTTGTTGGAGGTTTAAACGTAGGAGATGAATATTTAGGCCTATCTAAGAAATTTGGCTTTTGGAGAGATACTCATCTTCATCTTCAAGGTGACTCTGTAAATTATCTAGAAGTCAGATTTTTGATGGATTGGCGTTTTGCGAGCAAAAAAGACTTTTTCATGGAAGAAAGGTATTTTCCTAGAAAACCATACATAGATAATACAGCTGTTCAAATAATTTCTAGCGGACCTGATTCTGAGTGGTGTAGTATAAGAAATACTTACCTTAAACTAATAAGCAAAGCTGAAAATTCCATCTATATTGAGACTCCATATTTTATTCCAGATGAAAGTATCTTAACAGCTCTTAAAATAGCATGCCTATCTGGTGTAGATGTTAAAATTATAATACCATGTAAGCCAGATCATCCATTTATTTATTGGGCATCTAAGTCCTATATTTGGGAACTTGTAGAATGTGGTGCTAAATGCTACACCTATGACAATGGATTTATTCATAGCAAAATGGTATCAATAGATGGTAAAATGTGTACTATAGGAACTGCTAATATGGATATACGTAGTTTTAATCTAAATTTTGAAGTTAATGCCATAATATATGGTACAATAACTACTTCTGAGGTTGATAAAGCCTTTGAATCAGATATATTGCAAAGTACTTTACTCACTCCTGAACATTATTCTAATAGATCTCTAATAATTAAATTCAAGGAAGCTATATCTAGACTACTATCTCCTATTCTATAGATCATTTTATTGAGTATAACAAAAGTACTGTGATTATTAAATAAACCGTCATATCTATAACTATTAGAAGTTTAAAATAGATATGACGGTTTAAATTTTTATATTATTAATGGAGCATATATCATCAAAGTTAATAATGCATCAATTAATAAACTTAAAACAAATTTTGATATAAATATTCCCTCAAATTCACTTGTATAAGTACAGTATCCATAACTATATGTTATAACTGCTATTAATATACATAAGACAATACCAACATAAATAGGGGCTATAGCCGGTGGTAACATATATACATATTTAACATAGAACATTTTTATTATGAAAAAGGTCTTTGCACAAGTTGTTATTATAGCTACTATTATATATGCAATCTTCTTTTGCTTATTAGACATCTTATAGTCTAGGAATGTAACTGCTCCACTTAAAACTAACCCTATTGCTATCCATGGGAATCCAACAATTATTATAGATACAAAGCTATTCATCAGTCCCTCAATAGTATAAGTAAGTGCACTTTTCTTCTCTGACTCTCTTGGTAAATTATTTACAGCCTTAAATCCTTCATCTGTTGATGCTATGACAACATCATATAAATCTTCATCTCTAAAACTTAAGTAACTAATATAATCCTCGTTTACATAAGGATTAATGCATACTCCTCTTGTTCTTGTAACTGGCTCAACTTTATTTATCTTACCATCCTTTACAACAAAGGATGCTATTCCTCTTCTTTCCTCTTTCTTCCCATAAGAGTTATCTATTGTAGAAAAGAACTTCCCACCTTCTTCGTCACAGTAAGTTCCTATAGCATTTATTAGTTCATTTGATTCATTAATTCTTGGTTTACTTTCCTTAACCTCACCTCCAGCTATAGGAAACTCGAATAACCTACAAGAGTGAAGTTCACCTTTAACATATTGCTCAAACATTGTATATCCATTTTCTCTATCTGAAGAACAGGACATATTCTTATAAGTAACTCTATTATTCTTAGCTATTTCTTCCACTAATATAGGTTCTGAAACCCTATCTTCATTAAATGTAATTGCTTTAATATATGAGTTGTCTTCCATGTAACATATTAGAAAACCATCTTTATTCTTACTGGCTGAAATCATGTCTGTATTTTTTGCTGGAATAGATATCATTTTATCTTCTACTGTATTTATTATCTCAAGTTTATCTTTGTAAGCAACTACTATATTGTTATTATCTAATTGATAAGTACTATTTATTCCTTTAATATTTTCTCTACTAACCTCATTTAAATCTTTATCTATATATACCTTTAATAAGTATCCCTCACAATCTTCTATGGAGTTAAGCATTAGTATATACCCATCTACACTTTTAGCGAGTAATACATTGTTTATTAATTCTTCATTAACTTCATATTGTTTATTATTCAAAACTTCTCCTACAGTATTGGTTTCAACAATATTAAGATTTTTATTATTATCATATGCTACAAGTATTCTATTCTCTTCTTTCAAAATTACTGGAGCATTTTTCGTTGTTGCAGTTGCTATATTTACTTCCTTACTCCATGTTTTAGATGGTGGTTGTATTTCTAAATTATAGTTATTCTTATAGTTTCCAATAAGTATTAATATACACGTCACAATAATAAGGAAAATTAAAAGCATTTTTTTCTTTTTCATTTATATATCTCCTTAAACTATTTATTATTATTATGCATATGTTTTATATAACTTTAAGAGATTATTTCAATTAATTATAAGAAATAATCTCTTTTTAAATTCTAATTAAACTTTATTATTATATTATAAGAGGTACAAATATCATTAATGTAAACAATGCATCAATTAACATGAATATACTAAACTTACCTAGAAATATGCTCTCAAAATCATCTGTATAGACCATATATCCATATCCATATACAACTAGTCCAATTAAGGAGTTTATCAATATGCCTACAAATGATGGAGCTAAAATAGTAGGTAACATATGTGAATATTGCACATAAAAAGCTTTATTTATAGTACATATTTTCATTACTACAACAATAGTAGCTAGTATGATATACATATACCTTTTCTTTTTATCATCAAATTTGTAATCCATAAAAGATACTGCTCCTGCTATAACTAAACCAGGAACTATCCATCTAAATCCTATTATTATAATATAAGATACACTATACATAAAACCTTCTACTAAATACCCAAGAGATCTCAATCTTTCATCTCTACGAGGTCCATTATTTGCATCCTTAAAACTCTCATTACTAGATGCTATATTAACACTATATAATCCATCCTTCTCAAAACTAAGAAATGCTATATATTCTTCATCATTATATGGATGAATACATAATTCTCTTAGTCTAGTTATCTTCTCTGAACTTGAAATTTCACCATTTTTTATTTCAAAGGAAACTATAGCTTTTTGAAATTCCTTTTTACCAAAAGGCACTCCCATGGTGGCATAAAATCTTGCACCATTTTCTGAATAGGCTCCTTTAGTATTTATAACGTAACTGGATTTATCAACCGCAAGCTTACTAACCTGACCCTCTCCTCCACTTATAGGAAACTCCATTACTTCTGTAGCAAAGTATTCATTTCTATCATATTTCTCAACAAGCAAATATCCATTTTCTGCATCTGAAGACAATGACATTGCTCCATAAGTAATTTTGTCAGTTTTAATCATCTCTTTGATAAGAAATGGCTTTGATACCTTTCGACCTTTAACTGTAAGTCCTTTAAATAATTTCTCCTTTTCTAAGTAACATATTAAAAGTTCATCTTTACTTTTATTAGCAGTAAGCATACTTAAGTTTTCTACTGGCACTTCTATATTTTCATTTGATACTGTGTTTACTAACTTAATTTTATCTTTATAGGCTAAAACTATATTTTTACTATCAATTTGTTCAGTAAATGTAATTCCTTCTTCTATTTCTCTTTTTACCAAATTTAACTCTTCATCTAAAACTAACTTTTCTAAATAATCTATGCTTAATTTATTAGAATTATAAATCAAAGTATATCCTTTATCAGTTTTGGTAAATATTAAATTCTTAAGTAATTCTTCTTCTACAGCATATTCTTTAGTTTTAATTTCTTTTCCATTTAAATCTGTTTCACATACTTTAATCTTTTTAGTGTCCTCATATGCTACTAATAAACGATTTTCTTCTTTTATGATTACTGGTGTATTCTTTCCTAACCCACTTCCAATTTTTACTTCTTTACTCCATTTTTCTGACGGTGGCTGTTTTAATAAATTGTAGTTGTTTAAATAACTACCAATTACAATTATTAAAAATCCCATTATTATACTTAATAATAATATCCTTTTTTTATTCATATTAACTCTCCCCCAAGGTCTTAATAATTCCCCTTTTTTATCTATTAGTATAAATTATACTCTCGGTATACTGAATATTCAAACACTTTTTGCAAATATTAGCTAATATAATATTTTTTTGTAATAAAATATTTTCTTATGATGATGATTACTTTTACTTTTATATTTTAAAATTGTATTGTAAAATATACTTATGTTGTAAATAAATTTAATTAGTGAAAGGTATTTATATGCGAAAATCTGGTAAAGTAATTAATTTTGATGATGATAAAGTTTATATAGTAACAAATAATAAAGAATTTGTTACATTAGAGCGAAATGATAAAGCTCCTATTAAAGGTAATATTTATGATGGTACTGTATATGTAGATAGGTCAAATCTTATAAAAGTATTTATAATACTAATATCTATTTGTACATTAGTATTAAGTTGTATTTATTTTATCTTCTTTTCACCTAGAGCTAATATAATCCTCTCTTTAGATTCCAATATCAAAATAGGTGTAAATAGAAACAGGATAGTTAAAATTACAGATTCTAGCGGGTCTACTTTAGGATTGGAAAGTTTAAGTTCACTAAAAGGAAACGAACTAAATTTAGGCTTAAATCTTTTATTTGACTCAGCATTAAAAGAGGAATTAATCCCGAAGTGTGATGAATATTCACCTGGCAGTATATATATATATATAACTAAGGATAATAAAAGAGAGCCTCTTAATTTTGATAATTTTAAGAAATATGCTAAAAAATATAATTATAAAGTTATAATTAATAGAAATGATAATGATCTTAATATTGACTAATATATTGATTTTATAATTTTAAAACCCTAGTCAATTTATGACTAGGGTTTTATACTATACTTATTATTTATACACTGGTATTTCAAATTGTGGTTTAACATTAGGATGCTTGTCCATTATTAATTTAATATTAGTTACTTGTTTATATGCCCATACAATATCTGTAGCATATTGATGCCATGGACTATTGTAATTATGAACATTCCATCTCATTTCATATATAGTATCTTGAGCTGTTCTAGGGTTCTTTGCATTTTTATCTGAATGTATATAATTTTCAGCAATCCACTTAATACCACCTTTAATAGCAGCTTCTGGTGAAGTCCACCCATTTTTATAGGCTGCTTCTGCTCCAGAACTTACTGGTGAATTATCAAAAGCACAAATTCCAAAAAAATTATAAACCTTAACAATAGTTCCATCTTCTTTTTTATAGTCTACTCCTTTTGCCAATGTAGATGTACCATTTCCAGTCTCTAATATTGCATGTGCCACTGCATAGGCTTGATTTACATCGTTGGTTTTACAAGCATCGTAAAATGCCTGTCCCATATTAGATAATGTGCCTTTACCCACCAATACACTATTTAGCGTACTTACACTTATATCTTGTATAAAGTTTAGTTTCATAAACATATATATACCATTTTTATCATTTTTATATCTACTTGGTTCTAAATACTGTACTATATCTGTTTTTCTTGCATCCCCAGTATATAAAGCCCTAAATATTGGTGGTTTCTTATTATATTGGATATTTGCAAAATTATCTACTGTAGTTCCTACTGAATAAGTAGACATTGTACCTAATGTGGATACGTTATGGTTTGATGTCACTGTAGAAAATTCCTTTACTGCAGGTAATTCAATATATTTTCCTTCACTATCATATAAGCCAGATTTTACAATTATACTATAGGTAGTGCTTGTACTATATCCTCCAGAAGGCGGTGTTATTTTTATAGCCTTGTTAGTTGCATTGTAGCTTAAACCTACCTTTAATTCACCACCATTAGGTGAAAAAACTTTTACATAAGTACTAAGGTTATTTATTAAGTTTGTATGTAGTCTATTACTAAGCTTTATTGTCCAAGTTTTATCTGTTGGTATATTTATTTGATGGTTTAAATCCTGTATATTTACTGCTGCAAATGCACTTCCAGTTAATGCCAATGGCGTCATACACATTATAATTACTATTAAAATACTAGAAATCTTCTTTACTACTTTATTATTCATAGTTCCCCCCATATCCTCTAAAATTTTATTTATATAATATCTGTCATATTGTATAATACTAATAACATTGATATTATGCTATAATTATACAATAAATTTAAAGTGAATGTAAGTAATTATATAATAACTAACATTCATTAAGTCTTATGCTAGGTGGTGATATAACTATATGGATAATAAAAACTTACTTAGACTTAATAAGTACATAAGCGAAAGTGGAATTTGCTCCAGAAGAGAAGCAGATAAGTTTATTGAATCTGATAAAGTATATGTAAATGGTATCTTAGCTACCCTTGGAACAAGAGTTAGTCCTACTGATACTGTAGTAGTTGATGGAAAAACTATTAAACCTAAGTCAAATAAAGTATATATAGCCCTTAATAAACCTGTAGGGATTACTTGCACAACAGAAGCTCATGTTAAGGGAAATATAATTGACTTTGTTAACTATCACGAAAGAATATTCCCTATAGGACGTCTCGATAAACCCTCTGAGGGATTAATATTTTTAACTAATGATGGAGATATGGTAAATAAAATATTACGTGCAGGAAATAATCATGAAAAAGAATATGTAGTTTCTGTTGATAAACCTATTACAAAAGAATTTATTAATTCAATGGAAAATGGAATTCCTATACTTGGTACTGTGACAAAGCAATGCAAAGTTAGAAAAATTGGCAAATGTACTTTTAATATAATTTTAACCCAAGGTCTAAATAGACAAATTAGAAGAATGTGCGAATACTTAGGGTTCAAAGTAACTAGTCTTAAACGTATTAGAATTATGAATGTGTCCTTAAGTAATCTTCCTACGGGGAAATGGCGTTATCTAAGCTCTGAAGAAATGTCCACAATCATTAATCTTACTAAAGATTCAATAGGTACTATTTAAATTGAAACTCAAATATAAGTAAAAAAATAAAAAAGAAGAAGATATTTATTCTATCTCCTTCTTTTTTATTTTTTGCTTTAATTAAAATTCACCTTTAAATAATTCTGCAAACTGTTTATGCGCAATTATGTCACTATTTTCTTTCACTTCTTTAAAAGTTATTTCAAAATCATCAGATACATCTGAATAAACTTCATATATTTTCTCTGCAGTATTATTATCTTCATAAGTAATTACATATGCAACTTGATCTTTTTTGCCGTTTACATTTCTGTAATATTGATATATTTTTGCCTTTGATTTGTCTATTTTTTCATCAGTTAATACTTTATCAAGAGCAGTTTCTGCCTTTTTTACATATGCAGCTTCATCTTCATCAGTAAGTAATTTTAAAGTGTTTGCTTCATTATAATAATATTCTTTGTTAGCAAAACTATTTAATAGTGATTCAAAGCTTTCATAAGTAACCTCTGGTACTTCTGTGCTTTCTTTTTCTTTACTATCTTCAGTAGAAGCTTGCTCAGTAGTTTTAGCTGATGAATCCTCTGAAGTATTAGTTTTTGTTCCACATCCTACTAATGCTAAACCTATTGTTGCTGTTAATACTAATGCAATTATTCTTTTCATTTTAAATCCTCCATATTTCTAAATAAATTTAATACTTAGTAAATGATATACCAAATAGTATATAATATTTTGTATACATTTACATAGCTGATACAAAATATTAAGAGTATTTCTACTCTTTGTAAATCCATATAAAATTATATCATATTTTGTAATATTTTCAATACTAAATTTCTACATATTATTTTATTAACATACATTGTTAATAAAATTTTGTCGATACTACATAGAATAACCTTATATACTGTTAAACCATCAACTTGTCCATGTTATTAACATTATCCACAACTATCCTGTTTATAACTTAGTGAATTCAATGTTAATACATAGATTTTCATCTTATAATTCTATAATTTCTCTTCTAGACTCCATATATACCTTATAAACACGTGAAATTTTATCAACATTATCCACACTAATGTGAATAACATGTTTATAACTTTTTAATTATACATCTTTACTAGGGAAATTAGATGTTACACACTTAAACTTTTTTATCTTTCTAATAGATACTAATGATTAAACTGTGTTAAACTTAAGTTGATATATTATTTATTATTTATTGGAGGTTTATATATGCGAATTGGTTTAGGATATGATGTACATAAGTTAGTTCCTAATAGAGATTTAATTATTGGTGGAGTTAAAATACCACATACACTTGGGCTTTTAGGTCATTCAGATGCTGATGTTCTTATTCATGCAATTATGGATAGTTTACTAGGTGCTGCAGCACTTGGTGATATAGGAAAGCACTTTCCTGATACAGATGCTGAATTTAAAGGCATTTCTAGTATTAAACTTCTTAATGAAGTTAGAGAGTTATTAAGTAAAAATAATTATAAAATAGAAAACATAGATGCAACAATAATTGCACAGCGTCCTAAAATGTCTCCTTATATTACATCCATGAGAGAAAATATTAGTGAAGCATTAAGGATTTCTATAGATCAAATTAATGTAAAGGCTACTACTGAAGAAGGTCTTGGTTTTACTGGTATTGAAGAAGGAATTTCCTCTCAATCTATATGTTTAATAAGTAAAATATAAGATATATAAAAATACAAGTCCAAGGTTATTTAAATTCAACCTTGGACTTTTTAAAATGTTTATTACATATTCTCTATTATCTCTTCTAAGTCTTTCTTAAATTCTTCAAATGGCTTATTCTCCTTAAAAGACTTCAACAATTTGGCTATTGAATCATATACATATTCGTCATCACTTATAGCTATGGTTTTAGCATTAGAATAGATGTCCTTAACTTTTTTTTCAACTTCCATTCGTAGTTCCGGAGATATATTATTGTAGTTATCCTTTAACTTTAATGCAACTAATACAGATTCATGGTTTATATAAGTTACCGAAGATTGTATTTGTGGAATTTCTTCAATGTCTGCCATAATTCTCTCACAGGTGGATATAGCATTTCTAATTTCTACTTCTTTATCTATAGGTTCATCACTCATATCTTCAACAGTAGGACCGGCTCCCACAGTATCACTTTTTTTACTATTACTATTACATCCCATTAGTACCACCGTTACAATAATTAATAATACTACAATAAATAATAATATATCATTTATCTTTCCTTTCATTTTATATCCTCCTATATATAATTATATTAATTTAGTTTCTATAATCTATAGAATTAATAATAAATAACTATATATAGTTTGGCTTATAAGCATAAGTATATTCCTATTGTAAATTATATCTCCACCTTTTACATCGTATCTGAATTCTCAAATATATCTTTCGTAACAACAAATTTCCCATTGTTTTCAACTAAGTCAAATTCACTTATACTTGTTATTCTTTCCTCCCTTTCAACATGAAATACATATCCAACTCTTCCATGTTTCTTAAAGAATACTCTTGATGATTTTATAACTCTAAGAGGATTTTTATTTTTATCATATATAATACTAGGAACATCATTAATCATATTTACATTCTCCTTACACCAGTTGTTAATTAATGATATATAATATTATCCTATTATATAATTTATGACTATAATCATTAGTTATAATATAAAATTTATTTGCACCATATCTTATAAAAAAATTCACCTCCCTATATAAAATCTATAAGTAAGGTGAACTCTATTAAAGCTTGGTTAATTATTCAATTATTTAATGTTTCTGCTACCTGGTTTTACATAAGGTATATCTTTTTTACATAGTGGGCATTCTTCCTTATCAAAGCTTTCTATTTCCAACTTACATGCACTATAAACCGGAAGAGTTAAAGCACAATTTTCAACTCTCCTATCAACTATACAACATACACCTACAACTTCTACACCTAAACCTCTTAGTACTTCTACAACTTCCATAGTAGATTTTCCTGTTGTAACTACGTCTTCTGTAATTAAAACTCTTTGTCCTTGCTTAATTTCAAAGCCTCTTGTTAATGTCATTACACCGTCTTTTCTTTCAGTAAATATCCCTGGCTTTCCTAGTTGTCTTGCTAACTCATAAGCAACTATTATTCCTCCCATAGCAGGACCTACTAACATATCTACATCTAATTCTTTAACCTTGTTTGCAACTACTTCCAATACTTGCGCTGCCTTATCTGGATACTGTAGTAATTTTGCACATTGACAGTATCTATTACTATGTTTACCTGATGATAGCAAGAAATGCCCTTCTAATAATGCCTCACACTGAACTAATGTATCTACAATTTTATTTTCCATAATATTTTCCTCCTATACTATTCCTCTAATTTTACTAATATCTTTAATATTTTCTTTTATTAAAAAGTCTTCTATTCCTTTTATAATTTCTAATGGTGCAAAAGGATTTATAAAATTAGCTGTACCTATTTGAATCCCTGTAGCTCCTGCCATTATAAACTCTATAGCATCTTCCCAATTTGTAATACCGCCAAGACCAACTACTGGAACCTTACATGCCTTACATACTTGATGAACCATTCTTAAAGCCATAGGCTTTACTGCTGGTCCCGAGAATCCTGCATAGATATTATCAAATACAGCCTTTCGTTTTTTGTAGTCTATAGACATTCCTTGAAAAGTATTTATTAATGATAGTGCATCAGCTCCCGCCTCTTCACAACTAAGCGCCATCTCTACTATATTTTCTGCATTAGGAGATAACTTTACCATCAATGGTTTTTTACATACCTTCTTCACTTCTTTTACTGCCTCATAGGCAACCTTTGATTTTATTCCTAGAGCCATACCACCATGTTTTACATTAGGGCATGAAATGTTAAGCTCTATGATATCCACATCAATCTGGTTTAACTTCTCGATTATACTTATATATTCTTCTACTGTAGCTCCACCAACATTAGCTATTATATTAGTGTTATATTCTTTCATCTTTGGAAGTTCATCTTTTATAAAGTTTTCTACTCCTGGGTTTTGAAGTCCTACACTATTAAGCATTCCACCTGTTGTTTCTTTGATTCTTACTCCATCATTACCTTGTCTTGGATTTAATGTTAAGCCCTTACTACAAATTCCTCCAAGTTTTGCTATATCATAAAACTTGCTATACTCTTCACCAAAGCCAAAAGTACCTGATGCTGTCATTATTGGATTCTTGAATTCCTTATTACAAATATTTACCTTAAGCATAATTTCTCCTTTAAAACTCTAAATCTAATCCATTAAATACAGGACCATCTTTACATGTTCTTTTATTTCCACTAACTGTTTTACATGTACAACCAAGACAAGCTCCTACTCCACAAGCCATCTTCTTTTCTTCTGATACATATATCTTTGTATCCACTTCCTTGCACATATTAATTACTCTATACATCATAACCTCTGGCCCACAGCATAAAACTAAGTCATAGTCTTTAGGATTAAATAGTTCCGTTACATATCCTTTATGTCCAACACTACCATCTTCTGTAGACACCTTTACTGATAAATCTAACTCACTTATTTCTTCTAACCCATAAACTTCATCTCTAAAGCCAGCAAATATATGAACTTCCGAATCCTTTATGTTATCTACCAGGTATCTCATTGGAGCAACTCCAATTCCTCCTGATACTACTGCAACCTTGCCTTTTATCTCTTCTACGTCAAAGCCATTTCCTAACGGACCCATAACCTTAACCTCTTGTCCTTGTATAAGATAACTTAATAATTTTGTTCCTTCTCCAACTAGCTGATATAGGAATTCTATAGAATTTGATGTTATATTATGAATACTAATAGGTCTCCATAATATAGGTTCCTTTTCCCAGGCTCTTAGCATATAAAACTGTCCAGATTCTCCTCGAAACTTCCCCTCTATAGATAATTTAAATATTCCTTTAGCAACTTCTTTATTCTCTATTACTTTACAAACTTTGTATTCATAATTATCTTTTTTCATTCTAATCTCCTAATAATTTATTCTAATATAATGCCATACAATAAAGTTGTATGGCATGAACTGTAATTAAATTTATTTTTTTAGATTTCCTATAGCTGTTAGAATTTCATTTTTCATTCTAATTGCCTCTTCTTTTGCATACTTAGCAAAGTTTTCTTCACCATCTAGTTTTCCTTTATATGCAAGCATTATACCCCTTGAAGAGTTAACAACTCCTCCATTTCCATCCTTAAGATAAAGGGCTACATCTTCTGCTTTTCCACCTTGAGCACCATATCCTGGTATTAAAAAGAATGTACTGTCTAAAGAATTTCTTATTTCTATACCTTCATCTACATGGGTACATCCTATAACCCCACCTATAGAACTATACCCACACTTACCTATATAATTTTTACCTAAATTATTTATAGTTTCCCCTACTACATTAAATACTTTTCTACCGCACTTAGTTTCTATATATTGAATATCCTTGCTACCCTTGTTTGAAGTTCTTATCAGTACAAAAACTCCTTTTTCACTATTTTCAATATAAGGTAAGTATGGATCTATACTATCTAATCCCATATATGGACTTAGCGTTATAAAATCAGCTTCAAATTCTCCTGCAAAATGTGCTTTAGCATACATTTCAGCCGTTTTAGCAATATCGCCTCTTTTTATATCTCCTATAGATATTGCTCCCTTTTCCCTTATATACTTTAATGTATTAGAATAAGCTCTTAATCCTTCCAATCCATATGCTTCATAATATGCTATTTGTGGCTTATAGCAAGCTACATGGTCTATAGTTTCATCTATTATAGCTTTATTAAATTCGAAAATTGCATCACCTATGTTTTCAAATTTCTTCATAAAACTTTCTGGTATATATGATATATCTGTATCTAGTCCCACACATACATGTCCTTTTTTTGCAATTATATCGAATAGTCTATCTATAATCATATGATACTCCCTCACTTTTCTATTTTTTATAAACAACTTTACCACCTTTTATGGTAGTTATAACTTCTCCATATATTTTCATACCATTAAATGGAGTATTTTTACCTTTTGATAAAAATTCTTCCTTACGTATCTCATATTCTTTTTCTAAATCTAGTATTACTAAATCTCCATCATAACCTATATCTATTTGACCCTTATTAACTCCTAGTATTTCACTAGGTCTCTTACTCATGATTTCGCTTAGCTTACTTAAATCTATATGACCTGACCTTACAAGCTTTGTATAAGAAACTCCAAAGGCTGTTTCTATTCCTGATATTCCTGGAGCTCCTTTTTTCTTATCCTCTTCAGTATGAGGTGCATGATCTGTAGCAATGCTATCCACATATCCACCTTTTATAGATTGGATTAAATATTCCATATCTTCCTTTTCTCTAAGAGGTGGATTTACTCTATACTCTACATCATTTGTTAAAGCTATATGATGGGGAGATACTTCACAAGTAACTTTATGACCTTTTTCCTTTGCTTTAATGATATATTCCATAGATTCTTTGGTACTTACATGGGAAAAGTGAACTTTACACCCTGCATGTTTTGCTAAAGTTATATTTCTCCAAGTCATAGTATTTTCTGCCAGTCTCATATCTATATCAGATAGATTATGATTCTCACAATGGCACATAACAGTTATATCCTTCTCTTTAGCCTTAATCATAGCATTTAACATAACTTCGCTGTGCATAACATCTTTTCCATCTTCTGATATTACTTTTATATCACCTTTTTTTAGCTTATCTAAATGGCTTATGTCATCTCCACTAAACTCATTAGTTATAGATATAACTTGATTAATATCTATAAGTCCTACTTCCTTACCCCTATTTATAACATAATTAACTGTATCCATAGTGCTACATACTGGATTTGTATTTGCCATAAGGTTTACCATTACATATCCACCTTTAACTGCAGCATGAGAACCTGATTGTATATCTTCCTTATGTGTAAGTCCCGGATCCCTAAAATGCACATGTAAATCTACAAAGCCAGGCATTACTATCTTTCCTGTTGCATCTATAGTTTTACAATCCTTTATGAGATTTCTTCCTAGCTCACAAATTACTCCGTCCTTTATATAGACATCTCCAACAAAGGTTCCACTCCAGTCAACTACTGTACCATTCTTTATGCAAATTTCCATAAGTATTCTCCAATCCTATCTATTAATATAATGAAGTTACCTTTTGTAAATCATCACAGTAATGACATCTATATTCTTTTGTTTCTTCATCTACTAAGTAATGTATATGCTTTATGTTAGGTTCTATAGATGTAACGCATCTAGGGTTCTTACATTTAATAACATTTTCAACCTTTTCAGGAAGTGTAAGCTTAATTTTTTCCTTAATTTCTTCATTTTCTATTATATCTATAGTTATATTTGGATCTATTACTCCTAATATTTCAAAATCAATATCTATTCTAGTTTCTATTTTTATTATATCTTTTTTCCCACACTTATCACTATTAGCATTCATTATAAGAGCTACAGTAAAATCAGCTTTATCTAAGTTTAAGAAGTTAAATATTTTTATTCCTTCTCCAGCTTTTATATGATCTATTACCAATCCGTTTTTTATACTATTTATAGTTAACATATTACTTCCTCCTTATATACCTTAGTAAATTCCTAATAGTTTTAGTATTAATGCCATTCTCACATACATTCCATACTTAGCTTGCTTAAAGTACACAGCTCTATTATCACTATCTACTTCATATGCTATCTCATTTACTCTTGGTAATGGGTGAAGTACTATCATATCTTCTTTCGCAAGATTCATTTTTTCATTATCTAATATATAAGTATCTTTAAGTTTTATATAGTCTTCTTCATTAAAAAATCTTTCTCTTTGTACCCTTGTCATATATAAAATATCTATTTCCTTCATAGCTTCTTCCATAGTTCTAACTTGCTTGAACTCTATGTTTTTCTTTTTAAGGACTTCTTTCTTTATATACTCTGGTATTTCTAATTCTTCAGGTGAAATTAGTACGAACTTGTTGTTTTCATATCTACTTAAAGCTTTTATTAACGAATGTACTGTTCTTCCAAATTTTAAATCTCCACAACAACCTATTGTTAAATTATTTAGTCTTCCCTTTAGAGTTCTTATGGTTAGTAAATCAGTTAAGGTTTGAGTTGGATGTTGGTGTCCACCATCCCCTGCATTTACTACGGGAATATCACTATATTGTGCTGCAACCTGTGGTGCTCCTTCTTTAGGATGTCTCATTACAGCAATGTCTGCATAGCATGCAACAGTTCTTATGGTATCTGCAATACTTTCTCCCTTAGCTACTGAACTAGCATTTGGTTCTGAAAATCCGATTACACTTCCGCCTAATCTATTCATAGCAGCTTCAAAACTAAATCTAGTTCTAGTACTTGGCTCATAAAATAATGTAGTAAGCAAGTACCCATCACAATCATGTATAAATTTCCTTGGATCTTTTATTATTTCATCTGCTAGGTCAAATATTTCGTCTAATTCTTCTAAAGTAAGGTCCATTGGTTCGATTAAATTTCTTCCTTTTAACATATAAAACACTCCTTTTTAGCCTCTCTGGGATAATTTAAAGGTATTAAGATTTACTTATAAAATTCAATAAAAAAAAGCTTTCCTCAACAAGGAAAGCTATAAATATCTGTAAATACAACTTTGTATATGAATATATTATTGTAAATTTTATCATATTACAAATGTATTCATACCAAAATATTATCTTCCCTTGCCGGCATCTCTGTACCGTTTTTAAAAGGATTCTTTATTAAATTTTTACTATTTTTATTTTACTTTAAATAAACTGTAATGTCAATATAGTTTATCATAATACTAAATTTTTTAATTTAGCTTATTTATGTGATTAAATCACATATCTTTCTATATAAATATTGTATTATAAATTATATAAACAGTATAATTTTTACCCTAGTTTATCTTAAGAAGTAAATACCAAGCTTATCAAATATTTATCAGCATAAATGTAAAACCACATGGTATACTAAATAAAAGCAAATTAAAAGGAGGATATTAAAATGAAAATAACTTTTGATAACGAAACTAAAGATGCACTTTTAGAAAATTTAAGCAAACAAGGCAAATCTGTTGTTAGACTAGCTATTGCAGGTTTTGGTTGAGGTGGCCCTAACCTAAGCGTTGTTCTGGATGAACAAAAATCAAATGATAATGTAGAAACTGTTAATGGAATAACTTTTGCAGTTGATAAAGATGAAGAATATATTTTTGAAGATTGTATTGTTTCTTACAAAAAAACATTCTTTGGAAAAACTTTTAGAGTAATATCTAAAGCTATAGGTGAAAGTTCTTGTAGCTAAAATATAAAAAATAATGCACTCTTTAAAATGAAGAGTGCATTATTTTTTTAATATGTTAATCCCAATGACTAAAAACTTTATTTATTTGAAGTACTTACTTATTTCCTCTATTGAACTATTTAACACTGCTGCTATATTTTCTAATTCCTTAGAATTATTTAGATTTTCATGAGATATGGTTGAAGTTTCTTCCGAACTTGCCATGGTTTCTTGGGCTATACCCGATAGATTTGTAATATTATCATGAATTTTTTCACTGCTATCTAAAATTGCAGATACCTTAGAAACCACACCTATCATTTCCTCTTTTACTGTAGATACATTTTTCTGAATAGTTGAAAATGCTTTATTTGTATCTTTAACCAATTGTTGTTGTTCATCATTAGCATGAACTAATTCTTCTACCTCTAAAACTGATACATTAGTATCTTCTTCTAGAGACTTCAGTATATTTCCTATCTCTAGTGAGTTATTTTTACTCTCAGCTGCTAATTTCTTTATTTCATCTGCTACCACTGCAAATCCTTTTCCACTTTCACCAACCCTAGCTGCTTCAATTGCGGCATTTAGTGCTAGAAGATTAGTTTGCTCTGAAATAGATGATATAACATTAGTTATTTCCGCAATATTAGATGATTTTTCAGCTAGTTCCTTCATAATGTCACTAACCTTTTTATTTTTGCTCATAATATATTCACTTTTCTTAGATAATTCATGAACAATTTTTATTCCATTGTCTATTACCTCATCAGCTTCCTCAGAGGATTGTTTAACAACAGTAGTTACCTCTTCAGTCTCTGTTATTTCATGCTTTATATTATTTACTAAATTAGTCTGACTCTCAATTTCTTTGCTAGTATTAGTTGCCCCTATTGCTATTTCATCTATAGATGAATTTACAATTTCTGTACTTTGACCTATTAAAGAAACAATTCCTCTAAGCTCATTAGATTTTTCTTTAACTACAGTATATACATTGGATAAATCTATTAACATCTTTTGTTGTATCTTACTATTTTCATTTAATTCTTCTACATTTTTATTTATATCTTTATTCATTTTAGAAATAAATTGCGTAACTATTACAAGCGTTGGCAAAAACATTATAGTAGTACCTAAAATCCCACTTAACTCAGCGCTATTTCCTAACTTTACCTGCATATATGCATATATTAGTATAGATATTAAATTTATTCCACCAACAGTAGTTATTAATTTTAAATCCAAGTATAAAACTAAACTTAGTATAAATGGAAATCCAGCTGCAAAAGCAGATGCACAGGATGATGTGAGTAATATATATGTATCTACTAATAAAAATCCTGTAGCCAAAACCCATCTCATTATGTTATTTGATGAGTTTTTCATATATAAGAATATGGCTATACCATAGGCTATACCTGCTACTAATATATTATATATTGCAAATCCAGTCCTTCTATCTCCCCTATAAACTTGTAGAACTGAACCTGCTACTGTAACAAACATAATGCTCAAAAATACAATTAACATTAATTTATTTACTTTAGTAACATAATTGTTATAGTTATCTTTATGTTCATTTTTCCCCATAATAATCCCCCCATATTTTTACTTGATTGAATTATCGTACCATTGTATATACATCTTAATATATATTTTGAAAATAAAACCATAAAACAAACTACCTAAGTAATTCGCTTTATGGTTTTATATAAATAATTTAGTTTCTATCTTTTTTTCATAATCCGACCATGTATCATGTATTGTTTTATCTTTTACCTTTGATACCTTATTCATAGTAGCATCAAGATAATCTGCATAATGCACTATAAAAGCCTCTTCTGTATTTGGTCCTTTAGGAGATCCATACTCCGGTTTTCCATGATGTTGAACAATGCATCCTTTAATTCGATTTTTAAAGTCCTCACTATAAAATCCAGGATTATTTTTAAATGCTTCTTCTATCATAGTTATACCTATAACTATATGACCTTCCATTTCACCTCTAATGGTTGTTTTAAACCTTCCAATTGACGAATATTCATATATCTTTCCAATATCATGAAGTTTTGCTGCTAATATAGCAATTTCCTTATATCTACAATTATACCTATATGAAAGTTTCTTTGCCCAATAGGTTACATTAAGAGTGTGTTCTGCAAGCCCACCTATATATGTATGGTGTTCTACCCCTCCAATTCCTTGAGAAAAAATATTTATAAAACTCTTATTACCAAAAAAATATTTATCTAAAGACATAACCTCTTCACATTTAAATTGTTGAGTTGTCATTTCTTCTAATTCATCTAATATAAATTTTACATCTCTTTTTACACAGTTCATAAAATCATTTAAATTATAACTAGATTTTGATAAATCTAGCTTCACTATACTATTATCTTTTATACTAACATTTACTACATCACCTATATTTAATACTTTATTGTAATTATTTTTAACTTTAAGCCTTAATTCGCCTGTAATATCTCCTAGGGTATACATTATCTCATCTTTATATATTTTTTTATCTTTAACCATAAGTAACAATTCTACTAAATCCTTATTAGTACTATTAGCTACTTGAATCAAATATATTGATTTCATAACCTCATCTCCTTATAAAGCCATCTATTATGTATCTTTTCATAAGAAGATATTTTTATTCTTTGATCCATATAATATTTTACTTATATTTATCTCCAAATTCTTCAACTAACGTAGTAACTAGTTTTTTTATATTACTTGCATGAGCTACTAAAATCATAACTAATAAGAATATTAATATTCTTTCTTTATCTTCATTATTAAACTCATACTTTTCCAAGTGTCTTCTAATTATTTCTTCTAAATCCTTCTCTTCTCCACTAAAAAATAATTCTATATTCTTTTGCTGTAAATCACTAAATAATTTAAAGGTATCTTCCCATGAAAGAATATCATCCTCTCTATTATTTATATCATTAAAAGCTAATCTAAATACACTTTTTATTTCATCTGTTGTCAAAATCGGCCTCATATATCCTAATAAAACCAATTGAGCTAAATGCAGTTTAGTATATCCTCTTTTTTTACCATCTTCCGGTTTAGAAATAACTTCGCTCTTTATATAATTTTGAAGTATGCTATTAGTAAATTTATCGTGCTTAAACTTATCGTTAAGATAATCTTTAACTTGTGATAAGAATAAATCATACTGTGGTAATTCATCATACTGTATTATACTTTTTTCAGTATTCTCACCTATCATCTCCGAAAATTTAGATACCACCTCTTGAAAAATATTCCCATTTTCTCTTTCTCTATCATTCATTTTCATCCCTCACTTTAATAACCTTTTTAATATTTAACTTATTCTCGCCTTAATACTAGTTAAATATATCATAATGTAAATTTTTGTACACTACTTCATATTAATTATAAAAGATAATGTGTATATTTACAAATATCTTATAAAATAAAAGTCGAATTATTTATTCATAGATTATGAAATTAATATAAATTATTCATTCAAATATAAACACATATCAATATTATTAACAATAATCACATTTTACTAACATATTATTATAAATAATATCAACATCAGCTGTTGATTAATATATACATGATAATTCCTATAATTCCATTAACTTTAGAAGTTTTTATATATTATCCACATTATCCACAGATGGGTTGTGCATAATATTTTTTATTTTCTGTCTAGAACACTGAATAATATGACTGCACCTCCTTCAAATTTTGATATTTTTTGTAGAATCAATTCACAAACTAAATAAAATAGTATTAAAAATAAGCATCTTTATGTTAAAATATTAAATTATAAGTTAAATTATTCATCTTTTCCTTATTATGTGATTAATACTACTATAATAGATTATATATTAATGGCATATAATGTAATAAATATATTTTTTTTATCATTTTTTATTGACTTATGATTTTTCTTGTATTATAGTTATTATATGGTATTAAATATAATATCTGCTAACTAAATTTTATTTGATTACATAATCAAAAATATAGGAGGAATTTATTATGAAATCAACTGGTGTTGTAAGAAAAGTAGACGAGTTAGGGAGAATAGTTATCCCAGTAGAATTGAGAAGGACTTTAGATATTGACGTTAAGGATGCTCTTGAAATATACGTAGATGGTGAGCAAGTTATATTAAAGAAATATGAACCTGCATGCATCTTCTGTGGAGATGCTCGTGATGTGGTTAACTATAAATCTAAAAACATCTGTCAAAAATGTCTAAATGAATTAAAGAATCAACAATAAATAATAAAAACGTTACTTNNAAGTAACGTTTTTATTATTTATATCGTATATACTATATAAATCTATTTACCCAACCTAAAATAAAAGACCAGCAATTAAATTACTGATCTTATCTTAAGAAATTAATATCTTCTTGCACCTATATAATCGTGTCTACTCATAGGCGATATCTTTACAACCTCATTATCTTGAGGAGCATGAAGGTAAGAATTATTACCTACATATATACCAACATGGTATGCATATCCACCTGAACCAAAGAATACCAAATCTCCTGGTTGAGGATTAGATACTGGTGTTCCTGCATTCATTTGATCCTGAGCTACTCTAGGAAGACTTATTCCATTGGCAGCATATACATATCTAGTTAAGCCTGAACAATCAAAAGTATTAGGACCATTTCCACCCCATTGGTATGGAACTCCTAAAAATTTATATGCATAGCCAACTATAGAGCTTCCTGAAGCATTTGGAGGTGCTATCACATTTGAATCACCACTGCCTCCTCTACTCGGTCTATTAGAGCTACTAGTATTACCATTACTAACATACTGCGTTATTTGTCTCTTAGTCTCTTCTAATTGAGCTTCATTTTCCTTCACAGCTGCGTCAAATAAGTCTCTATTAGCTTCCGCTTTAGCTAAAGCCTTTTTATGTTCTGCTCTTTTTTCTTCTAATTGAGCTAATTTTTTATTGTTTTCTTCTTGTAATGCATCTAGCTTTACTTTTTCATCTTGAACTACTTTTTTCTCTTTTTCAATAGTTTCTATTTTTTCATTTAAACTACTAACAATTTCTTTATCAGAGCCTATCATTATATTTATGTTATTTAATCTACACATGAAATCTGATATACTCTTTGAGTTTAAAAGCGCCTCAACATAACTATCCATACCATTAATGTACATCGCTCTCATTCTCTCACTAAACATTTCATTTTGTTCTTTTATATCACTTTCAGTAGCTTGTACCTTCTTGTTGCTCTCTTCAATTTTGCCTTCTGCTTCAAGAATTTCAGCATTCAACTCTTCTATACCTATAGATATATCTTCCATCTGAGAATTTACTGACTGTATTGAAGCTTCTATCTCATCGACTTGCTCTTGAGCACTTTTATAGTTGTTTTTATTTTCTTCCAACTTTTGCTCATATGTTGATCTATCACTGTTTGGATCTGCAAATGCACTAGTTCCAACACAAGAAATAGACAATGCTAAAGCAAGTACTAATGATATACTCTTCTTATTCAAAAAAATTCCCTCCCCCTCATTTATAAATCTCACTTACCATTATAACACTATAATGATTGTTATCTCAAGTAATTTAGAAAAAAAATGAGACAACCATCTATTTTTTAATAGATATACAGTAAATATATTCAATATAAATTATCATATTCCTTCTAATTTTAAAAACTTTTCAAAATGCTTTTGCTTATATATGAATTCCAAACTTATATACCTCTGATTTGTGTAGGTTTCTTTCCTTTGCAACTTTTTTTATTGCTTCTTTTTTATTTAATCCTTTATTTATATAATCTTTTATATGATCCTCAATACTCATATCTACCCACTTAGACTTCATTTCTTCCATAATCTCAGTCTCACTTTTTCCTTCTAACACTAGTACATATTCACCCTTTGGTTTATTTTCTTTATAATGGTCTATACACTCTTCTAATGTTCCCCTTAATATAGTTTCATGCAGCTTTGTAAGCTCCTTGCATATTGCAATATTTCTATTACCTAAGTTATCTTTTAAGAAATTTAAAGTGGATTCTAATCTGTGCGGCGCCTCATAGAATATTAAAGTTTCTTGCCTATCTGCTAACCCCTCTATAACCTCTTTTCTATCCTTATTTTCTCTAGATAAAAATCCTACAAATAAAAATTTATCTGTATTTAGTCCAGAATAAACTAGCGCAGTAGTAATTGCTGTTGCTCCAGGATACACTTCAAATTCTATATTTTCTTCAATACATCTTTTCACTATAATAGCACCTGGATCTGAAATTCCTGGAGTTCCTGCATCGCTTATTATAGCTATATTTTTGCCTTCTATTAATCTATTTATTATATCCTCACTTTTCCCATTCTCATTATGTTTATGATAACTTATCAATGTTTTTCTTATGTTAAAATGATTTAAAAGCTTTAAACTCTGTCTTGTATCTTCACATGCAATTATATCTACACTTTTTAAAGTTTCAAGGGCCCTAAGAGTTATATCTTTTAGATTTCCTATTGGAGTAGGTATTAAATATAATTTACCACTCACTTTTACTCACCTCTTCTATTCTTTATCTTATTAATCTAACCATTGTGAATTATACATTGCTTTAATTTCCTCTGAATAAGAATCATCCTCCATATGTACATATAATGGATCTTCTATTTTTAAGAATGCTCCCCCATCCCTTTGTCCTTCTACTAATAATATATTAGGTGCCTTTCCTGGTTTAGGATGAATAAATCTTATTCTCTTTGGTTCTATTTTATACTTTCTCATAAGAGTAAATATATCTACTATTCTATCTGGTCTATGTACCATAAAAAATTTACCATTATCCTTTAATAACGTCCTAGCTGCGATTATAACATCTTCTAATGTGCAGCATACCTCATGTCTAGCAATGGCATTCTTATCACTCTCATTGAGTATTCCAGAGCTATACAACTTATACGGTGGATTTACAGTAACTATATCTACTCTACCTAATGATTTTAAAAGTTCCTTATCCTTTAAATCCCCTTCTATGAACTTAATCTCATCACTAAAATTATTATACATAGCAGTTCTATTTGCCATTTCAGCAAATTCTCCTTGTATCTCTACACCCTTTATTACTCCACATTGGCTCTTCCCTTTAATTATAAATGGAATTATTCCTGTTCCACTACACAAGTCAATAACAGTTGCATTTTTTTTTACCTTAGCAAAATTGGCTAAAAGTACTGCATCAACTCCAAATCTAAATCCCTCTTTTTTTTGTATGATATGAATACCCTTTAATTGTAAGTCATCTAACGTTTCATCTATGTTTATTAAACTCATAATATAAAATTCCTTTCTAATACCCAAATTACACATATCCTATTATATAATAAGTTGCTATGTTTTTCATCTTATCCATAATATCTATAAAATAACTACTAATTATCCAAAAATTTATTCTTAAAATTACAAAATCCCCTTGAGTAGTTATAAATATTTAACTAGCAAGGGGAAATCTTTTTATTTTTACATACTATAATATAGGGGGATGCAATATGTTTTTTCTAGTATTTTATAAATAATATATACTAAATAAAACATATTGCATTTAGGGTTTATATTTATGATTTAATTTGTCATTTATCCGATGACTACCAGCTCTAATACGCCCATCTTCTTCAATGTGGGAGTAAAAAGCTGCTACGTCCCTGGATAACGATTTCTAGAGCTTCGAAGAAGCTAAGAACTCTGTTAATATTATTACCAGTATCAATAGGAATATACAATTATATTTAACTTATTACTTAAGTAGCAGTAATAACTAATGGTTTAATTTAATATAATACAATAATCATTCAGTATAATCAATTAAGAAAGGTTTGCATTATGGAAATATTATTTTACCCATTTTCATCAATAAATTTTCAATCAAGTACTTCTATATTGTTAGATGCATCATTTTTGTTAAGTTTAGTTTATGATGATGATATAAGACATACTGAATGTATAGAAGTATTCAGAATATTACTCAATAACCATTGCAAACTTTTAGTTACAAATATAATTTCTGCTGAAGTTTTAAATCAAATTATGTATAAAATATTTATGATAGATATACGTCACAAAATTGATAAAGAAAGTGCCTTTAATTCTCAAACAAATATAAAACAAATTATATCATCCTTTAGTAAATATGACAGAAAAATTATAAAGGATAAAAGAATAGATAAGCTAAGAGAAATTCCCTATAAAAAGTATTTTGATAACCTATCTAAAAACAGTTCTAAAAGAGATCTGCTAAGTATTTATTATAAGACTGCTGTAACCATGCACAATCAACTTGAAAACACCGTTAAATACGAATATGTTGAAATAAATAAGCTCTGTATGAGTAAGACTAAAGAAATAATGATTAAAAACCTATTGTCTATAAATGATGCTACACATATAGCTACTTGTATATGTCATAATATACATTATTTATTAACTCTAGATAGTGACTTTGTTTATGCCAATTGTGATTCTGTTAAAATATTAAAAATATAGGGGCTTTCGCAAAATAGATA
>NZ_DGRF01000089.1:0-2901 GCF_002390995.1 Clostridium sp. UBA4395 | reverse complement strand
CGAATCCTCTTCGCGGAGCCATATTAAATTTGGTAATTATGCCTTAGATGGATACACCCGTATCCATACCGAACACGAAGGTTAAGCATCTAGGGGCCGATAGTACTGCATGGGAAGCTGTGTGGGAGGGTAGGTTGTTGCCAAGTAATATGGATCTTTAGCTCAGTTGGTTAGAGCAACCGGCTCATAACCGGTAGGTCCGGGGTTCGAGTCCCTGAAGGTCCACCATATTTGGGGGTATAGCTCAGTTGGGAGAGCACCTGCCTTGCACGCAGGGGGTCAAGGGTTCGAATCCCTTTATCTCCACCAAAGACACTGTATATGCAGTGTCTTTTTTTATATGTTTTTATAATATTTTAAGATAAACTTTCTCCTTAGTATGTTAAAATAAAAAAGTAGATAGTATTTCTTTTTGGGTAAATTAATTACTTAATAAGATTTTAGATAAATGAAGGGAGGGAAAATAGAGAATATAAATTTCTCTATTATATATAATTATGAATATATTAATAACCAATGATGATGGAATTACGGCAAAAGGTATACAGATTATTGCACAGAGACTTCAAAATTCACACAATATATTGGTAGTAGCACCTGATAGTCAAAAAAGTGCTAGCAGTCATTCCATAACATTAATGAATCCTCTTATTGTAAAAAAAGAAAAAATAGAAGGTATAGATGCTCCATGTTTTAGTGTAAGTGGTACACCTGTTGATTGTACAAAAATTGCAATAACTACTATTGCTAGTGAAAAAATAGATATAGTAGTATCAGGAATAAATGATGGATTTAATTTAGGAACCGATGTAATATATTCAGGGACTGTGTCTGCAGCCGTTGAAGGAGCATTAAATAATACCCCAGCAATTGCATTATCTTGTGATGGTAATGAAGAAAGTTATGAAATAGCTGCAGATTATGCAGAAAAAATATTAAATAAAATTAGAAGCGAGAAAATTGGAAACACAGTACTAAATGTAAACATTCCATCTATAAGTAAAGATAAATTAAAGGGATTAAAGGTATGTAAAATAGGTGAAAGAAATTATAATAATGTATATGTTGAAGTAGATAAAAGTGATGATAATGTAGTATATAAAATAACTGGTGCGCCCGATGATGCAATGCAAGATAATACTGATGTAGACATGATTAAAGAAGGATATATAACAGTTACTCCACTACATTATGACTTAACTAATTTTAACTTAATAACAAAAGTGGAAAATATATTAGAAAAATAAATTTGATATAACAAAATTTTTATTTTAAATATTGTGATTAATTAGTAATATTAAATATATGAATAGGGGATGAAATGATGAATAAACCATATGTATTTACACCAGGACCTACTAATGTAAGAGAAAATGTTAGATTGGCTAGGGCTATTGAAACTACTAATCCAGATTTAGATAAGGGTTTTTATGATTTTTATAGAGAAACTTGCAATAGAATTGGGGAAATACTAAATACTGAAAAGGATGTGTTTATATTAAGTGGTGAAGGTATATTAGGATTGGAAGCTGCTTGTGCATCACTTACAGAAGTAGGAGATAGAGTACTAATTATTGATAATGGGGTATTTGGTGAAAGTTTTGCTGATTTTGTGAAAATATATGGAGGAATACCTGTGTTGTATTCTGTTGATAGAAAAAGAGAAGTAGATGTGGAACATTTAAGAGAGTTCCTTGATAAAGATAGTAATTTTAAATATGCAACTGTTGTTCATTGCGATACACCATCAGGAGTGCTTAATGATATAAGTAAAATTTGTCCAATGCTTAAGGAATATGGAATATTAACAGTTGTAGATAGTGTTGCAGCTATGGGAGGAGAACCTATAAATGTAGATGAGTGGGATATAGATATTGCATTAGGTGGTTCTCAAAAAGCTTTTTCAGCTCCACCAGGATTAACTATTGTTACCGTTAGTGATGATGCGGATAAAGCTATGAGAATAAGAAATACTCCGATTGTAGGATTTTATTGTAACTTAGCTATATGGAAGGGATATTATGATAAAAAGTGGTTTCCATATACTATGCCAATAAGTGATATATATGGGCTTAGAGTTGCTATAGATAATATGCTTGAAGAAGGAATAGAGAATGTACACAATAGACATAAAAATATTGCTGTAGCTACTAGAAATGCATTAACTAGCTATGGGTTAAAGTTATATTTAGATGGTGGCTTTTCATCTACAGTTACAGTAGTAGAACCGCCTACAGGAATAGAAGCAAACAAGTTAATTAATTATATGAGAGATAATTATAATTTACTAATTTCAGGTTCCTTTGATTATCTTGAGAATAAAGTTATTAGAATTGGTCATATGGGAGAAAACAGTAGGATAGATAAAATTTTATTTGTTTTAAATACGTTAGATAAATCTTTAAATGAATTAGGATATAAATCAAAAGTTAATATCATAGAAGAATTTAATAAGTATATTATACTATAATGTAAGAGAGTCCAATTAATTATAAAAATAGTTAATTGGACTTATATTATTATAAAAAGGATATTTTCAATGGAATATTAAGAAGATTAGTAACTAGTTAAAATAACGAATATTTATTGACTTTAATGTGGTATATTTCGTATATAGAGGCTAAATATTAGTATAAGTTATTTTTATTTTAGTATACTATACCATGTGTATCAGTATAAGAAAATGAAAGTAAATTGAAGAAATATGAAGATATATTTAAATAAACTATAATTATAAAAAATTAATGTTATATTTGATATAACAAGTATGGTAAGATAAATCTTGTCGCTGAGAGACGCGGCAAGAAACAACAAAAACTTAAGAAAAAACTTCTTAAAAATTTGTTGACAGATAAGAGATTATCTAGTAAAATAGTAAAAGTCGTCGGAAGTAATCGATGA
>NZ_DGRF01000081.1:0-9077 GCF_002390995.1 Clostridium sp. UBA4395 | reverse complement strand
AGAATAAAGAGGAAGTTGTTGTGGACTCAAGGGGTTCAGAGATTTTGTTATTTTAAAAGAAATGAAAATAGCAAATGATATTCTATCACTGTAATTTTCAATAGAGCCTATTAGAAATAGAAGAAAAAGATGAAGACAGTGAATAATTAGGGTTATTAATAACTATATTTTTTAATAATTCATTAATAAGAATTGTGTTAGGGAAAAGTTAGATTTGACTATGAAATCTTGAAAATATATAATTATTATGTTTAATTATTATAATAGGATTTATCTCATTAAGGAGAAAAATATGGAATTTGATTTATTGAAAGAAAAATTTAGTGCAAAAGAAGCACATTTAATAAACCCATTAACTCTTGCATTTATAGGTGATGCTGTGTATGAAGTGTTTATAAGAACCTATTTATTAGGCGAAAATAAATCATTGAAAGTACAGCAGTTGCATTTAAAAACTGTTAATTTTGTCAAAGCAAAATCACAGAGTAATTATGCAAAATTAATTTTAGATATGTTTGACGAAGAGGAAATGTCAGTTTTTAAGAGAGGAAGAAATACTAAATCTAGTGCTCCTAAGAATGCAGATGTTGGTGAGTATAGGTGGGCAACAGGATTTGAAGCTGTAATAGGATATTTGTACATTTCAGGAAAGAATGACAGATTAAATTATTTGCTTAATAAAATTATTGAAATGAGTGATAATAATGATAAAAGTTAAACTTATGGAGTTTACTCCAAATCCAGAAAAAGTAGTAGCTGCAGCAGCTAAATTATGTTATAGTTCAGTAGGAATTGAGGAAATAACAGAAGGATTAGATGAAGAAACTACAAGTAAATTTATAAAAATGTTGAATAGTTATGGTCATAACTCTCCAGTTGAACATGTAAGCTAAGGTTAATACAAATTGTTTTTTGTAACAGAATATTATATATGGAAAGATGATTCAATATATATAGGACATTTTTCCAAACTATTTTAAAATAAAAATATATGAAATTTTCTTAGTGACCTAAGAAAGGCTATGATATACTTTCATAAGAATAGTGATGATGCTGACCTATTTTATATATCAAGTTTATTTGGAATTAGCCCTTGTGAGGCAGCGAGATATTTTGAAAGATAAAGGTGATTGTATAGCATTTAAGTGGAATTTACGAATGATTAGGGCAAGGAAAAACACCTGGACAGGTGCAAAGTTGATGAGGATACTAGAAGAAAAAGTAGGGATTAAAATAAGTCCTGCAGATATTTCTTTCTAGACTATTAAATGAAGAATAGAATGAAATAAAGCTAGTGGTGCTTGATGAACTGTGTAACTTATTAGAATGTAGCGTAGAAGATTTACTAGTTGAAACATCAGTAAGTACCACAAAAGAAAAAAGGTGAATTAGAAGATATTTGATTATAAAAAAAGTACTATGGATAAGAAAGGAAGGTTTACGTTGAGCAAAGCAGATAATATTTTTATTGATATGTGCAAGGATATTCTTGCAAATGGAGCTACTTCCGAAGGTGAAGTTGTAAGAGCTAAATGGGATGATGGTACTCCGGCTCATACAATTAAGAAGTTTTGTGTTGTTAACAGATATGATCTTTCAAAAGAGTTCCCTATACTTACGTTAAGACCAACAAATTTAAAAGCAGCAATTGATGAGCTTCTGTGGATATGGCAAAAGAAATCTAATAACGTTAAAGATCTTAACAGCCATATTTGGGATAGTTGGACAGATGAAAATGGAACTATAGGAACTGCTTATGGGTATCAATTAGGTATAAAGCACAAGTATAAAGAAGGGGAATTTGACCAAGTAGATAGAGTCTTACATGATCTAAAACACAATCCATATAGCCGCAGAATTATAACAAACATATATAATCATTATGATTTGCACAGTATGAATTTATATCCTTGTGCATATAGTATGACTTTTAATGTTACAGGTAGGAAACTAAACGCAATATTAAATCAACGCTCACAAGATATTTTAGTCGCTAATAACTGGAATGTATCTCAATATGCAATTCTTGTGCATATGTTGGCACAAGTAAGCAATCTAGAGGTAGGTGAATTTGTTCATGTTATTGCAGATGCACATATATATGACAGACACATACCTTTAATCAATGAACTTATTCAAAGGACACCACATCCAGCACCTAAATTGTTGGTTAATCCAGATATAAAAGATTTTTATGATTTTAAAGTTGAGGATTTTGTATTAGAGGGTTATAAAAGTGGTGATCAAATAAAAAAAATTCCTGTTGCTATTTAGAAAGGAGTAATGCCATGAAAGCTATTGTTGCCGTAGATTTAAATTGGGGAATTGGATGTGGTGGTAAACTATTGCAAATGATTCCAGAGGATATGAAGTTTTTTAGACAAAAGACATTAGGTAAGATTGTGGTTATGGGAAGGGAAACATTTGAATCACTGCCGGGAAAAGAGCCTCTGAAGGATAGAACAAATATTGTCTTAAGTAAAAATGGGTGCTTTAAGAATGAAAAGTTAACGATTTGTAGATCATTGGAAGAACTTTTTCAAGAACTTAAAAAGTATAATTTGGATGATGTGTTTGTAATTGGTGGCGAATCAATATACATGCAACTTTTACCATACTGTACAGAAGCTTATGTAACTAAAATTGAAAATAAATACGTAGCAGACAAGTATTTCGTTAACTTAAATGAAGATAAAACGTGGAAGATGATTTCTGGAAGTGATTTAAAAAACCATAATGATATTAAATATAGTTTTTTAACATATGTAAAGCAAGAAACCAATCATATTTGAAAATTCCCTGCGTCATACTTAAATATTGTACGTAGAGAAGGTAGAATGGGGGGGGAATATGAGTTATGTAACTCTAAGAGGTAGTAGATCCATAGTTAATGTTGGTCGAGGATTTCCAGTAGCAGTTAATGTGAACATTGGAGTAGGTGCAAACAATATTTGCACCTTCGAAACAGAGTTAGAAAAGGTGAGAGTACTTTCAAATTTAAGTGAAAAACCTGATTTGATGATGGACTTGAGTTTAGATAACTCTCAAGGATATTTATATGATTATATTAGGGAACAGATTGGATGTCCAATAGGATTTATTCCTCACTATGTATGTCTAAATGATAGAGGAACAATTGATAGAGGAAAACTTAAGGAAGAAATGATTCGCGCTGCTACTAGTGGGGTATCGTGGTTTGTAATACATTTAACACCAAGTCTAGAACGGGTTAATAAAGCGATAAAAACAAGAGATATACCCTTTTCCTCTAGAAGTGCGGTGGTAATAATTAAAGATATGATTAATAGAAATGCATCAAGGAGTATTTATTGGGATGTTCTTGATGATGTAATTGATATTGCAAAAAAATATTCTATTGTTATTTCGCTTGGAGCAGCATTTAGGCCAGCAGTCACAAAGAATACTTTAGATGAAGTTCATACAGAGGAACTTATGGAATATGCTAAATTAATTAAAATTTTCAATAATGAGGGTATTAAGGTTATGGTAGAAGGAGTTGGGCATTGTTGCCCTAATAAACTTAATTCATTGGTTTCTATTGTTAATGAATTAGATGTGCCATTTATGCCACTTGGTCCACTTTTTACTGATACATTTTCAGAGGATGACCACATAGTTAACTCTATAGGTTTTTATTCTGCAGTTTTAGGAGGAGGGAATTTTAGTATAATTAACTCTATTACACCATCGGAACATTCTGGTGGAATTCCAGATATAGAAGATATATTAATTGGCTACAAGGCTGCAAGAGCATGTTCCAACTTATGTAATGACTTTTTAGGGTTAAATTCTAAAGGGCTAAATATAAATAGATGCTCAGTGATAGATGGGGATTTTATAGGATGTAATAGGTGTGAGAGCATTTGCCCGACAAAGTTTTATATTGATGAGAAGGAGAAGATAAAAAGGTGGATACAGATGGATTAAACTTGTTTAAATCGTTAGCATTGCCTCCGCCTATATATTTTTCTTTTACAGATCCCTTTATTCAAGAATATTATGAATACTCCTTGGATGAACTTGAATACTTTTTGAAACTTTCCTTGCTTCTTGGGTCACATATAGAAATAACTGCAGCGAATCTTTGGCAGAGTGCCTTATCTATGAAATTATTCAATTCTGCACTTGTTTTATTCGATCCAGCTGAACCAATAGGAAAGGAGATAGAACTACCACTTATAAGGTTAGCAACTAGAGAATATACCAGTGATAGTAAAGTTTTTTCAACATATTTTAGCCAAAGACTAGAGGAAAGAGAACATTTTATTGCATTGCCTGATACTTTAACGTATTTAGATTTTCAATTACCAGAAACGTTAAAGATTGCTACACATTTAGATAATGTTGTAAAACCTTACTCAAGAAAAGGGGGTAATGTAACTGAATTGTATACACAGTACATCATGAAACATTTCTTAGGTCATGAAACGTGTATGTTATATGATAAATTGCTATCCTATAAAGATTTAAATTCGGTTTCACGGGCTACTGTTGCAGATTGTATTTTGTCGGTGCCTTTAATTGGTAAACGACAAGAACAACTTGTTCTAGATGCTAATGAAATCTATTTTAGAGCTAATGCTGCAGCAACAAAGGCACAATTAGTTTACCCTAATAAAAAGTACCGACTGACAATTTATGAACCAGATAAAAATCATTTTGGGCATAATAATTTTCAGTTGATAGATAGGATTATGGTAATTTTAGAGTCTATAGGCTTAACTGCGAATACTATAAAATCTATATCTTTTAGAACATTTTATTTTGCACAAAAGCACGGCATATTAGATAATATTAAAAGATATATTTGGTTTTTAAGAGTAAATGAGAAGGATAGGACTCAAGGTTCTTATTTAACAAAAAGTTTTTATGGGTTCTTATGCAAAAAAAGCATTAATCAACTAATTAGGATTAATAAGGATTGCTCCTTGTTATCTGATGTAGATTTGAGATCATATGAAATAGATACGGACAAAGATGAAATTACGCCAAAAAAAATATTTCACTTTAATTTAAATAGAACATTATATTTTGGGGGGATAAAACAAATGCAGGAACAGGATATAAAAATATCGACATTGATAGAAGAATGCAATTCAAAACTTAGATTTGACGAATTGAAAACAATCACAGTTGAGATTTTTGAAGATTATGAACTTATCTCACATTCAAATAAACTCGAGTTTGTTAGGGAACTATGCTTAGAATGCAAAAGAAAAGGAAAATTAGAAGAGTTTGTATTAAGATGTATGAGGTATAATCCAAACTTCACGATATTTTCATTAAATTTACCTATGCCTACAAATATTGTTGATTGGCGTGGAAGTAACAGTGCTGGTGAACAAATTACTACTGAGTTTCAAGAAAAAATTATTGGTTCTCGCCATAGATTCCAATCAATTGCATTTTTAAAACAAGGATTTGAGATGTCTAATAGAATATGTATGTTGGTTAATAATAATCCCAAAACAGGATTTAGAGCATCATGTTTTTTAGTTAATAAGGAATATTTAATTACAAACAAACATGTAATTAATAGCAAGGAAGTAGCAGAAAGTACTGAAATCTGGTTTAACTATGAGGAGGGTACTGATAGGCAATTACTTAAGTATAAATTACATGGGCAAGAGGCAATAATATCTGATAAGTTTGACATAGCACTATGCAGAATTAATTATGATAGTGACTCTGATTTTTTAGAACCATTTCCTAAAGTGCAGTTTGGTAAACCCAATTTAGATGATATTGTACCAATTATTCAACATCCTAGTGGTTGGCCAAAACAAATTTGTATTGGACATAACAGCCTGCGTTATATTAATTCAGTACGCATTCAATATCTGACTGATACTATGCCAGGATCGAGTGGAGCTCCAGTTTTTGATTCCTCATGGAACTTAATTGGGTTACACAGCTGTGGAGGACTAATTGTTGAACCAAGGACTGGAAGTAATGTATTTAGAAATGAAGGTATACATGTTGATATAATAAGAGAGTTTTTGGAACAAAATGGAGTAGAATTAATCTAGGTAGAGCTTAATATAAAAATTACGATCAAGTTAATTTATTTTATCTACATTGGTTAGACATAGAGTTGCTTCTTATTCTCAGCAAAGTCAAAGATATGTTAAGTTAGATGCTTTTGAATATATAATTCCACCATCTATAGCAAAAGATGAGAAGTGTAAGGCTATCTTTGTAGAGGCGATGAAAAAAGATCAGGAAGACTATGATAAATTAGTTGAAGTGCTTAAAGTTTCTAATTTAGATGTATATATTAATGAACATAAAGCAAGAAAAAAATGTGAAGAAATCACAGAAAAAGATATGAAATCATTAAAGTCCAAAGCTGAAAAAAGTGCTATTGAGGATGCTAGATATATATTTCCTAATGCATGTGCAACTAAAATTGTAGTTACAATGAATGCTAGAGAGCTTATTCATTTCTTTAGTCATAGATGCTGTATGAGAGCTCAATGGGAAATAAGGGATTTAGCAGATGCTATGCTTAAGGAAGTAAAAAAAGTAGCACCAAATTTATTTGAAGGATGCGGTCCTAGTTGTGTAAAGGGAAGTTGTTCAGAAGGAGCTATGACTTGCGGTAAGGCTATAGAAATAAGAAATAAGTACTTATCTATATAAAATGTAAATTGATATAGGAATAGATGATAGGAGCGATATAAGGATGGAAGATAAAAGACAAGGTAGTAAAAATGTTAGGCCTAAACGTATAGGGAAAAATAGAAGAGATAATAATAGATTTGTAGGTGATGTAAATAGTGAAAGAAGAAATAATCAATCCTACAGAAATGAAAATATACAAAGCAATATAAAAGTTGAAAATTTCAATACAACCTCAAGAGAAGATATGATTGAAGGTAGAAATGCGGTTATTGAAGCTCTAAAATCTGATAGAACAATAGAATATATAATGATAGCACAAGGAGATACTAAAGGATCCATAAGTGTAATTACAGCATTAGCTAAAGAAAAATCTGTAGTAGTTAAATATGTGGATAGAGCAAAACTAGATGGTATAAGTGAAACGGCTGCACATCAAGGGGTAATTGCAATAGTAACTCCATATAATTATTGTGGTATAGTCGATATAATTAATAACGCTAAGGAAAAAGGAGAAGATCCCTTTATATTAGTATTAGATGAAATTGAAGATCCTCATAATTTTGGGTCTATAATAAGAATAGCAGAAGTTTGTGGAGTACATGGGATAATAATTCCAAAAAGAAAAAATGTAGGAGTTACACCTACTGTTTATAAAACTTCAGCTGGGGCTACAGAATACATAAAAATTGCTAAAGTTACAAATATAAATGTAGCTATAGATGAACTAAAGGAATCTGGGATATGGGTATATGGAGCAGATATGCATGGGACTCAATATTGCTATGATTCGGACTTAAAGGGACCTATAGCTTTAGTTATAGGAAGTGAAGGAAAAGGTATTTCAAAGCTAACTAAATCAAAGTGTGATGTGTTGGTTAAAATACCTATGGTAGGAAAGGTTAATTCATTAAATGCATCAGTAGCATGTGGAATGATAGCATATGAAATATTAAAACAAAGATTGAAGTAGAAGTAAATGGGGTATAGAGTTGAAGCAGATTTTTGTGGATGGGTATAATGTAATTAATAGCTGGCCAGAATTAAATACTATAAAGGACTATAGTTACGAAGCTGCAAGAAATAAGCTTATTGACTTACTTCTTAACTATGCAGCCTTTAAAGGGTGCAGAATAACACTGGTATTTGATGCACATATGGTAAAGGGAAGTATAGAAAAAAAGGATAGAAAAGGAAATTTGACTATAGTTTTTACAAAGCATGATGAAACTGCGGATAGTTATATAGAGAGGACTGTAAATCATATAGGGAGAAAATCAGAGGTCTATGTTGTAACATCTGATTCTCTAGAGCAACAGTTAATATTTCAAAGAGGTGCTAATAGAGTATCATCTATAGAGTTTTACAGTTGGATTGAGGAAACAAACAGAAAGATATCTAGGCAGTGTGAGAACAAGAGTTTTCATAATAGAAATCTTTTTGAGGAGGCCATAGATAAAGAAGTGGCAGAAAAGCTAGAAAAGATAAGAAGAAGTAGATAATATATCTTGACTATCTAAATTTTGTTAATGTATAATTCTAGTTAGGGTCATTTATGCTTTGGGGGGGATATTGTTGGGAAATACAAGTGGCAATGATGAGTTAAACTCCATGTTTACGGGTAAAAAAGATGAAGATATAGTAGCTCTGGCTAAGACGGGAAACAATAGAGCCCTAGAATATCTTCTTTGTAAATATCAGAACTTTGTGAAAGCTAAAGCAAAATCATATTTTTTGATTGGTGCTGATAAAGAAGATATATATCAAGAAGGTATGATTGGTTTATTTAAAGCTATAAGAGATTTTAAGGATGATAAGTTAGCATCTTTTAAGGTTTTTGCAGAATTGTGCATAACAAGACAGATAATCACTGCTGTAAAAACTGCCACAAGACAAAAACATATTCCACTGAATACTTATATATCACTGAATAAGCCTATATATGACGAAGAATCAGATAGAACTCTATTAGATATATTATCAGGTATAAGGGTATCTGATCCCGAAGAATTGATAATAGATAGAGAAGAGATGGAGAACATAGAAAGTAAGATACAAGAAGTATTGTCAGGTTTAGAAATGGAAGTTTTGAATTCTTATCTTGATGGTAAATCTTATCAAGAAATTGCCAGCGATTTAGATAGGCAAGCAAAATCTATTGATAATGCACTTCAGAGAGTAAAACGTAAACTTGAAAAGTGTTTAGAACAAAGATGAAATCGTATTGACAAACAAAAAAAAATCATTTATAATAAGGAACTGACAAAAATATTTTAAAATAAATACATTATGTATTGAATGCTCATATAGCTCAGTAGGTAGAGCGTCACCTTGGTAAGGTGGAGGTCACCGGTTCAATCCCGGTTATGAGCTCCAGTTATTTTGCAACACACGTGGATAAGTTTACATTAAAAAAGTGAAAATAAAAATGTTTT
>NZ_DGRF01000009.1:0-15087 GCF_002390995.1 Clostridium sp. UBA4395 | reverse complement strand
TCTATTTTGCGAAAGCCCCTTCTAAAAATTTTTATGCTTCTAAATCTTTAATGCTAAGTCCAATTTTCTTACCTTCAGCATCTACTTGAGTTATAACAGCTTTTACTATCTCTCCAATTTTTAAAACATCTTCAATTTTTTCGACTCTCTCATTAGAAATTTGAGATATATGGACTAACCCATCTATCCCTTCTTCTAACTCAACAAATGCTCCAAATGGTGCAAATCTCACTACTTTTCCAGCAACAACATTTCCTGTTGGATATTTTTCATTAATATTATTCCATGGATTTTCGCTTAACATTTTAACACTTAGAGCTAATTTGTTATTTTCTCTATCAACTTCTAAAACACCAATTTTAATAATCTGACCAACTTTAAATAATTTTGATGGGTTATTAACTTTATTCCAAGACATTTCTGAACTGTGTAATAAACCATCTATACCATTAATTTCTACAAAAGCTCCAAAAGCAGTTAATCTTTTAACTTCACCTTCAACTACCATGCCCTTTTCTAAAGAAGCCCATGTAGTAGCCTTTTTAACTTCATTCTCCTTCTCCAAAAGTTCTCTTCTTGAACCAACTATTTTAACTCTATTTCTTTCTCTAGAATACTCTATAAGTTTTATATCAAAATTTTGTCCTATATACTTAGACAAATCACTAACTCTACTTAATTCTATATGAGATGCTGGTATAAATACTCTTTCTCCTTCAAATAAAGCTACAAGTCCACCTTTTACTTCTTGTTTAACTTGAACATTTATTATCTCTCCATTATCAAAAGCAGCCTTTAACACTTGTTGTTGTTCAGCTCTTAAAACCTCAGTCCTTGATAATACAACTAATCCATCAGAATTTTTTCTATTTATTACCTTTGCTTTAATAACATCTCCTACTTTAATTTGTTGATTTAAAGGAGTTTCATTGTCTCTAGAGTATTCCTCTGTTGTTACTATAGCCTCAGTTTTTGTACCTATAGTTAAATATGCTTCTTTTTCATTTACTTTAAATACTTCACCTTCTAAAATACTTCCTACAGATATGTTGCTAGTATCCTTAAAATATTTATCATAAAGGTCCATATCCTCTTGACTTATATCGTTTTGTTTTTTCATTTTACTAATAGCCTCCTCAATTACGTACTCTGGAGTTGACGCCCCAGCAGTAATTCCAATTTTATTTATATTTTCATTTCCTATCATATTTAAAAGTGAAGAATCTACTTTTTCTACATGATAAGTATTTTCACAATTTTTTTTGCAAATTTCATAAAGCTTTGTAGTATTTGAACTATTATATCCGCCTAAAACTATCATTAAATCAACCTCTTTAGAAAGTTTATTCGCTGATTCCTGTCTTTCTTCTGTGGCATTACAGATAGTGTTAAAAGCTACTATTTCTTTAGCTAATGATATTATCCTGTTCAAAACCTTTTCCCAATTACTTTGCTTTTCTGTAGTTTGGGAAACTACACATACCTTGCTCTTAATTCCATCTATGTTTTCTCCATCCTTAGATATAATAGCTGTATCATTACACCACCCATTAATCCCTATGACCTCTGGATGCTTATCATCACCAACAATAATTATATTATATCCTTTGTTATAATACTCCTCAACTTTTTGTTGTATATTTCTCACATATGGACAAGTCCCATTTTCTATTATAACATTATTCTTTCTTAAATGGTCAAATACATTTTTGCCAACACCATGAGATCTTATTACTACAACATCATTTTTTTTAAGATTATATGCTTCTTCTAGAGTTATAGAATGAATACCTTTTTCCTCTAAGCTTTTCACAACATCATTATTATGGATTAATGGCCCTAATGTGTATATATCCTTATTATATTTTTCTCTCAATCTTATAGTCTCTTCAACTGCTCTTTTTACTCCAAAACAAAAACCTGCTTTATTTGCAAGAGTTACTTCAGACATACTATCCTCACCTCTAATACCATTTACTATAAAACAAATTAATTTATATTACACATGACTATTTATCTACATTTATATATGATATGTACTTAGATATGGCATCTACTACTTCACTTATACCCATAGTAGAAGTATCAATCTCTATTGCATCTTCAGCTTTTCTTAAAGGATCTACTTCTCTATTTGAATCAATGTAATCTCTTTTTTTTATATCTTCTAATATATTATTATAATCTACTTTTACATTCTTGGCTATAAGCTCATCATACCTACGTTTAGCTCTTTCTTCTGCCCTAGCTGTCAAGAATATTTTTAAGGATGCATTTTCAAGTACTACTGTGCCTATATCCCTACCATCCATGATTACATTGTAATTTTTAGCTATTTCTTGCTGCATTTCAACTAGCTTTTGTCTAACCTCTAGTATAGATGCATATCTCGACACATTATTAGTAACTTCAACACTCCTTAACTCATCAGTCACATCTATATCATTAACAAATAGGTTATCATTATCAAAATACATCTTCAAAGTATCTATAAGTTCACATAAATCACTTACTTGATTAGGTTCAACACCCTTTATCATTGCAAATAAAGTAACTGCTCTGTACATAGATCCAGTATTTATGTACATTAAATTATATTTTTCTCCTATTAATTTAGCTATAGTACTTTTTCCTGCTCCAGCAGGACCATCAATAGCTATTGATATTTTCATAGTATCACTCCTCAGTTATATAGTTACTATCAATCCATAATTTAAATAGATGTTTTTAAACTATAAATTTCTCAATAATAGCTATACTTGTATATTTATATCTTACTTCCTGCTATAAAACCTGTAGAAATAGCAATCTGTACATTATAACCTCCCGTATAAGCATCTACATCTATTACTTCTCCAGCAAAACTTAGGTTAGAAACCACCTTAGATTTCATTGTAGACGGATCAATTTCTTTTGTATCAACGCCTCCAGATGTAACTATTGCTTCTTCTATAGACCTTAATCCTCTTACATCCATTGTAAGATTTGAAATAAGATTTAGAAAAAACTTACGTTGTTCTTTTGTAATACTATTTACCTTTTGATTTTCTGGTATTTTACTTAAACTAATCATAATAGGAATTAATTTTTGTGGAAATAAATCATTTAATGCATTCTTAAAGTCCTTATTATTATACTTTAAAAAATCCTTTTGTATTCTTAAATCTAACTCTTTTTCACTAAGTGCAGGCTTAAGATTTAATATAATCTTATACTTTTCACCTGGTTTTATTAAACTGCTTGCACTAAGACATAATGGACCAGAAATTCCAAAGTGAGTAAATAACATTTCACCTTGCTCTTTAAAAATAATTTTATTGTTCTTATCTAATAATGTAAGCTGTACATTTCTTAGTGATAAACCTTGAAGGTCTTTTACCCAAGCTTCATTAATTTCAATTGGTACTAAGGACGGTTTTATAGACACTACATTATGACCCAAACTTTTGCAAAATCTAAACCCATCACCATTAGATCCAGTTTGAGGATATGAAGCCCCACCAGTAGCTAAGATTACATTATCACATTCTATATAATCATCATTATCAAGGATTACTGAAGTAATCTTATTATTTTCAACTTTTAATTCTTTTACAGCAATTCCAAGTTTAATTTCAATATTTTTCTCCATTAAAGTTTTTTCAAAGGCTTTTATAATATCTGAAGATTTATCTGAATTAGGAAAAACTCTATCCCCTCTCTCTACTTTAAGTTCAACTCCTCTTTCATTAAAAAACTTAATAGTATCCTCATTGGTAAATGTATAAAGAGCACTATATAGAAAATGAGGATTAGTTGGAATATAATCAAAAAACTCACTAATATCCTTATTATTAGTTACATTACATCTACCTTTCCCAGTAATAAACAGTTTTTTGCCAAGTTTATTATTCTTTTCTATTAATATAACCTTATTGTTTTTACTTGCTGCTATTGCAGCCATCATTCCAGCTGGACCTCCACCTACAACTACTACTTGTGCCAAAAAATCACCATCTCTTCTGTTTTATTTTAAATATATTCCTATATTATAATTTAATATAAAATTCCTAATTATTCAATGAATTTATTTTGTTAACTAAAATTTTATTCTACATTTATTAGTAGAGTTTAATTATAATAAATTACATTTAAAACTAAAATCCTTGTCATATCACATGAAAAAGGAGAGAATTTAAAAATTCCCTCCTTTAATATTAAAACTATTTTAATTTAATATTAAATATCTCCTTGAGCATGCATTGCTTCAGCAACTTTCATAAATCCAGCAATGTTAGCACCAGCAACTAAGTTGTATCCAAATCCACATTGTTCAGCTGCATCCATAGCATTTTTATGAATTGTTACCATTATTTGATGAAGTTTTTGATCCACCTCTTCAGCTGTCCAAGATATTCTCATACTGTTTTGTGCCATTTCTAATGCAGAAGTGGCAACTCCACCAGCATTAGCAGCTTTAGCAGGTCCAACTATTAATCCATTAGCTAAGAAGTATTCAACTGCTTCGTTTGTACATGGCATATTTGCAGCTTCACATACAAATTTAATGCCATTAGCAACGATTTGTTTTGCATGTTCTATATGAATATCGTTTTGAGTTGCGCAAGGCATTATGATGTCAACTTTAACACCCCAAGGTTTTTGTCCTGGGAAGAATTCGCATCCAAATTTATCAGCATAATCTTGAACTTTATCTCTACCTGAATTTCTCATTTCAACTAAGTAATTAATTTTCTCTGGAGTAGTTATTCCATCTTTATCATAGATATAACCATCTGGTCCAGATAAAGTAACAACTTTACCACCTAAATCAGCAACTTTTTGGCATGCTCCCCAAGCAACGTTACCGAAACCTGAAACTGCAACTGTTTTTCCTTTGAAGTCAGTTCCTTCATGTTTAAGCATTTCTTCACAGAAATAAGTAACTCCAAATCCTGTTGCTTCTGGTCTTACTAAGCTTCCACCATAAGTTAAACCTTTTCCAGTTAAAACTCCATTTTCGAAAGCTCCTCTAATTCTTCTATATTGACCATATAAGTATCCGATTTCTCTTCCACCTACACCGATATCTCCAGCTGGAACGTCCACATCTGGTCCGATGTGTCTTTGTAATTCAGTCATAAACGCTTGACAGAATCTCATGATTTCAGCATCAGACTTACCTCTTGGATCAAAGTCTGAACCACCTTTACCTCCACCTATTGGAAGTCCAGTTAATGCATTTTTAAGAATTTGTTCAAATCCTAGGAACTTGATAATTCCTAAGTAAACAGATGGATGGAATCTTAATCCACCTTTGTAAGGTCCTATAGCTCCATTAAATTGTACTCTAAATCCTCTATTTACTTGAGTTTTACCATTGTCATCTTTCCAAGATACTTTAAACATTATTTGTCTTTCAGGCTCACAGAATCTTTCTAATAAGTTAGACTCTACATATTCTGGGTGCTTATCAAGTACAGGCCCTATAGAGTTTAAAACCTCTTCAACAGCTTGTATAAATTCTGGTTCAGCGCTGTTTCTTTTTTTCACGTTTTCTAATACTTGCTCAATATAAGCTTTAGTATCCATAGTATCAATACCTCCTAAAATTTAAACAAAATTATTTATATAATTTACTTTTTGTATGATAACACACTGAAGTAAATCTTTACATGTAATATATATTCTATGTATTTGCTTTTTTTCCTTCTTTTTTAAAAACATTTTAACAGATTTATTGCAAATATTAAAAACGATTACATGCCTTTATTTACATAATAGAATACTTTTGTATATAAATCAACATAATTTTATAAAAATTTAGACATAAAAATTAAAACTTGTTAATATCTTTATTTGTTTTGTAGGAATAAATTTGATATTCTTGCCATACTTGCTCAAGTTCTGTGAAGGTTTTAGATATTTTGTCCTTTTCCTTTAATCCTACAGCTATAATAAGAGCATTAATAACACTTAGTGGTGCCACTAAAGAATCAACAAAGGAAGCCATATTACTTTCAGCTATTAGTACATAATCAGCTTTAGTTGCTAACGGAGATAAAACGCTATCTGTAATTGCAACAACATCAGCTCCCCTTGACTTTGCATAATTAAGGGTTTCAACAGTTCTCATAGCATAACGTGGGAAACCTATACCAATGACACAGTCTCCTTCACCTAATGTTAGCATCTGTTCAAAAATATCACTCATCCCGTAAGATACGATTTTTACATTGTCTAATATTAAATTTAAATAAAATCCTAAAAAGTCTGCCAATGCAGCGGAACTTCTTAATCCTACAATATAAATTTTCTTAGAGTTTAAAATACTATTAACTGTACTTTCGAAAGCTTCATAATTTATTTTTTCCATTGTTGCTCTAATATTTTCTATATCTGATTTTAATACTCCTTTTAAAGCGTTATTAGGAATAATAAAATCATTAGATAATTCTATTCTTTGAGCTGTGGTAAGTTTGTTTTTTATAAGTTCTTGTAGCGCCTTCTGGAGTTCAGGATATCCTTCATAACCTAATTGGTTAGCAAATCTAACTACTGTTGATTCACTTACACCAACGCTTGCTCCTAGCTTCGCAGCAGTCATAAATGCTGCTTTATCATAATGCTTTAAAATATATTCAGCTATGAGCTTCTGTCCTTTACTTAACCTTGAAAACTTAGTTTGTATCATTCTCATTAAATCAGTATTATTATTCTCCATCACTTAACTCCTTTTAAAAGATTATAAAGTATATAATTCATTTTACTGAAAAATGAATTATATACTTCATATTAACACAGTATGGATTATCCTTCAACATAAAACTTCTATGATTATTAATTTTATAAATTTTTTCCTATATAAGAGATAATTATAAACTTATAACATAGTTTAAGTTTCTGTATTAAGTATTGTAAAATCACTGTTTTAGAGCAATCACTTCTTTTCAATGACTAATAAATATGGAGCCCTTTCACTCCTATTTATAACTTTATGAATCATTACTCCATACTTATCTTTTGGTAGATAACTTGCATATTTTATTATCTGTTCACTTTCACGAAGACCTTCATTATGACCAATGTATACTGATATAATGGCAAAACCTCCATTTTTTAATATTTTTAAAGTTTCTTTAATACTTTTCAGTGTAGATTCAGCCTCCGTAGTTATTGATTTGTCACCACCGGGTAGAAAACCTAAATTATATATGGCTACATCTATTTCTTCAGTTATATGTTTTTCTATATTTTCATGAGAATCACAAATGAGTTTTACATTATCTTTGTTCTTTTTCTTATATTCTTCTATTGCTACTGATTGAATATCAAATGCATAAACTTTTTTAAAGCTCTCACTTAGAAAATCACAATCTCCACCATTCCCAAGAGTCTCATCTACCGCTATATTTTTATCCACCACAAAATTTTCAATTATATAGTGAGATAAATCTGTTATATTTCCTAAGTATTTAAACATTTTTATCTCCTCCATTCTTTAGGTATTGTATTTCTATTTCACTTAGGTATCTCCATTGACCTTCTTTTAACCCTGTATCTAATTTTATTTCACCAATTGAAACTCTCTTCAAACTTATAACTGGATGTCCAATTGCTTCACACATTCTTCTCACTTGCCTATTTTTCCCCTCATGAATAGTTATAGCAACTTCACAACTATTTTTATATTTTTTTATAACTTCACATCTTCCTGGTGCAGTAATATAATCCCCAATATCAATTCCTTTTTCAAATTTATGTATTTCATCATCATTGATTATTCCTTTTACTATAGTTATATAAGTTTTATTAATAGAAACTCTTGGGTGCATTACATTGTTATAAACTTCACCATCATTAGTTAGAAGAATTAATCCAGAAGTATCATAATCCAACCTTCCAATAGGATATATCCTTTCATCTACTTTTACAATATCCAATAAAGTTTTTCTACCTCTATCATCCTTTACAGATGATATATATCCTGTAGGTTTATTAAGTGCTATATATATCTTTTTTTCTTCTGGTTTTATTACTTTATCATCTACTCTAACTTCATTAACTCTAGAATCAATTTTTGTTCCTAATTCCTTTACTATATCCCCATCAACTTTAACTCTATTAGATAATATTATTTCTTCACATTTTCTTCTAGAAGCAACACCACATCTAGCCATATATTTTTGTAATCTCTCTTCCATCTTAAACTTCCCTTCATAACTCTAATAAAAAGAATTATAATTTTTATTAATAAAAAAATCAATCTAATTAAACAATAAACCGATAACTCTACATATTAATATTTTGTAGAGTTATCGGTTTAAGTATAACCTAGACTTATTTAAATTGATTTAAGTGAGAATTAGGTTGCTGTTCCATATATCCTGTTTTAGAATTTCTACTGTCATTTGATTTGTCATTCATAGAAGTTAGTTCACCATTCATCTTATTGGAAGACTTCTTAGGTTTGTTTTGCTTATTCTTAGCCATAAAGCTCACCTCCCTATTAACTATTATTTTCAAAATTAATTTAAATATTCAATAATAGATCTTACAGATAAAAATTTATAATAAAGTCATCCTTCTAATAAATTGAGAAAACTTGTAATAGATGCTATATTAAAATATAAGATAAAATTTTAATATTACAATTAACTTTAAGGAGGAATAAAATTTTGAGTAATCCAATATTTTTTATGCCAACAAAAATTATATGTGAAAAAAACGCACTAACAAATCACGGTAGTATAATGAATTCTTTAGGAAGTACTGCTTTAATAGTGACTGGTAAACATTCTTCTAAAACTAATGGTTCTTTAAATCACGTGGTAAGTTCCTTAAAAGAAAACAATATAGATTATCATATATTTGATGATGTAGAAGAAAATCCATCTACAGAAACAATTAATAAAATAAAATTATTCGCCCAAGATAAAGGTATTGATTTTATTATTGGAATAGGTGGAGGCTCACCTATAGATGCATCTAAAGCTGCCGGAGTTCTTCTTTTTAATTCACAAGTCACTATTGAAGATTTATTTACAAATTCCCCTCTTAATTCTCTTCCAATCGTTGCAGTTCCTACCACTGCTGGAACTGGAACCGAAACTACACCTTACTCTATATTAACAGATCATAACATTAAAAATAAAAGAGGTATTAGCCCTAAAATTTTTCCTGTAGTGTCTTTTTTAGATGCTACTTACTTGATGGATACACCTAAAAATGTAACAATAAATACTTCTATAGATGCACTTTCACATTTAATAGAAGGGTATTTATCTACTAATTCTAACTGCTTTAGCAATGCTCTTGCAGAAAGTGGTTTAAAGATATTTAGTGAATGTATTTCATATATATCTTCAGAAAATATTCCCTTTAAAGTACGTGAAAATTTATTAATAGCATCTTCTATTGCTGGTATGGTAATTTCACAAAGCGGCACATCTATTCCTCATGGAATGGGATATCCATTAACTTATTATCATAATGTACCTCATGGTAAGGCTAATGGAATTCTTTTAAAAGAATATCTTAAAATATACGCAAATAGTGCTCAGGATAAAGTGGATAAAATCATATCTTTATTGAACTTCTCAAATGTAGATGAGTTTGGAAACTTTATAGATGAATTATTTTCAAAGGATTTGAACATAACCCTTGATGAATTAAAAAATTATACTTCTTATATGAATTCTAATAAAGCAAAACTTAAAAATCATCCCTATCCATTAACCTATGAGGATATACTTAGTATTTATATAAAAAGTATAAAATAATAATAGACCCATTAGTAGATTAATTCTAATGGGTCTATTATTTTCTTCATTTATAATTGCTCGTTTAATATTTATATTTTTGAAACTACCAAAATAAATATTATTAAATTAATCAATGTCAGTACAATCAATATCTAGTTGAGAAAGAATACCTTTTGCTATAGCTTTTCCAAATTTCTTTTGATTTTCAATAGTACTAATTATCTTATTATCTTCTTCATTATCTATAAAAGCACACTTGATAATAATTGCATCCATAACAGTGTCTCTTATCAATGGAAAATAATCTCTTCCGCTTTTATTCATTCTATTATAAGTTTTAATTTGTGTCTGACCAATATTCATAATTTCATTGCTAATTTTGTTTGTAAGTTCTAAACCTTTACCATTATATATAGAATAAATTATTTCACCTCTATCTCCTCCACCTACATTACAATGAATAGAAATAAAATAATCTGACATATTATTATTTGCCATGGTAGTTCTTTGAGAAAGTCCTAGATATTTATCAGTATTTCTTGTCATTTGAACTTTTATTCCATGTCTAAGTAGCTCTTTCTCACATTCTACAGCTATAGTTAGTGTAATATCTTTTTCTATTAGATCACCATAAACGCCTCCTGGATCACTTCCACCATGTCCAGGGTCTAAGGTTATCTTATACATAATTTAAATCCTCCCATTAATTAATCTCTTCATATATAATATTCTTTAATATTATATATGTGATTAATAATAGGAATGAGCCATCTTTGAATAATGCTATAAAACTTGTCTATTGTTTCTTATAAATTTGATTTAAAACATTATTATAAATAGAAATATTATATTCTATGGCATGAAAATAATCTCCCTTTATTTTTTTATAATGTTCTATACCTTCATCGGTAATTTTATATAAACGTTTATTTTTTCTATCAAAATCTTCCCATTTGGCTTTAAGATATAGATTTTCCTCCAAATCTCTAAGAAGTGGATATACCAACCCATTAGAAACTTTAGTAAAGTTTTTATTTATATAATTAACTATTTCCAATCCATATTCCTCACTATTTTCATATATTAAATAATGTAGAATATATAATTTTACAAGCTTTGTAGTATTTATTCTATTATCTAATGTTGCAATTCTTTTTCTTGTTTCACCTTTCATTTTTATCTCCTTTAAATTTATTAAGTATTTTTCATTGTAACTTTATTATATAACTTTGTTTCAATTATGACAATTATTTTTATGAAGTAATATAGTAATATCTATAAAATTATCTTTCAACTTATAGAATCAACATATATTGTATAAATAATACTACACTTAAGATATAATAAATCTATATTATTATATCTATTTACTATATAAAGGAAGGAGATATTTATGAATATTATAGCAGAGTTTCACTGTCATACAACTGCATCTGATGGGAGGTTCTCCCCTTCTGAAGTAGTTGAAATGGCTAAAAATAAAAATGTTGAACTTTTATCTATAACAGATCACGATACCACTGAAGGTATTAGCGAAGCTTTAAATAAAGCTAATGAAATTTCCCTTAATTTTATTCCGGGAATAGAGTTAAGCTGTAATCACAATGGAGAAAGCATACATATCTTGGGATATTTTAAAGGAAATGATTATAAAGATGAAACCTTAATTAATTTTCTTAATAATTTAAAGAGAAACAGGGAAACTAGAGCCTCATCTATAGTTAAAAATCTAGATAAATATTTTAACATTAAAATAAATGTAGATGATGTTTTAAAAATTGGTAATGGTGTTATAGCTAGACCTCACATAGCACAAGCCATAGTAAATGCTGGATATCCCTTTGATTTTCAGCATATTTTTGACAAATTTATAGGAAATGATAGCCCTGCCTATGTTCCTAATAAACATATATCCATACCAGAAGGAATTGAACTTCTTAAAAAATATAATTGCATTGTAATTCTAGCACATCCTAAACTTATTAAAAAAACACCTATTAAAAATATATTAAATTATGATTTTCATGGTATTGAGGCTCTGTATTATCAAAACTTTAAAAGAGAAACCGACGAATTTAGATCCTTAGCTAAATCAAGGGATATGATAATAACTTGTGGTTCTGATTTTCATGGAATTTCTAAGGATGATACTAAACACGGTAACATTGGAGATATGTTTCTTAGTGAGGAAGATTTTAAGAAGTTTATGATTTTGTATAAAAAATAGAATAATTAGGTATACTAAAGTAAAATTATTTTCGGAGGAGATAAAATGGTTTTACTTCAATGCTCAGTTCATAACTGTGTACATAATAATTCCAACTACTGTAATTTAAATCAGATAACCATTGGGGGTTCCAATACCTATCAACCTGATGGTACAAATTGTGAAAACTTTATAAACAAATCAAGTGCATTAACAAACTCTATTAGTATAAATACTCCTTATTCTAATGTAAATTGTAAGGCAGAGCAATGTATTTATAATAAAAAACTCAAATGTACTGCAAACTCTATTGATATTTCTGGTTATACCTCATCTACTAGTGAAGAAACCTTATGTGCTACCTTTCAATATAACCCTAACTAAGTATTTACCTTTAGATAAGTGTAAGTAGTAATAATAAGTATAATTATTACTTACACTTATTATTTTTATGCAGTTAACTAATTAATAATTATTAATTCCTATAGCTAAAAAATAAATTAGTAAATAACTTTTCATATAACTACCTTATGTAAGTTCAGTTTAAAATTAATATATTATCAATCAAATGCATAGTACATATCTCTATATATTTTTACATTTTTTTCAAAAGTATTGTAGTTTTTTTAAAGTTAAATATAATATTTATGTATAATTATGTTGCATTATAGGGAAAGCTTATGTATAATTATACATAAATTCGTTATAGAAAGGGTGTATATAAATGGAAACAAAAAGCAATAAAGTGTCTACTTCAGCAAATAATAAAGATTATTCATATATATTAGCTGTAATTAAATTTCTTATATTCTCTTCTTTAGGTATCTTCTTATTTATGATTCCAATTACCAAAGGAGAAGAAGTAGTTATACCTGTTGCAACCTTATCAACCTATGTTCAAGAAGCTCTTGGTCAATCACTTCCATACATAATAACAGCAATAATAGTTGTAACCGCATTTTTTACAATAGTAACTAAAGCATTAAAGCCTAAATTTATTGTTAAAAATAATTTTTTAAATTCTCTTTTAAATGTAAATACCATTTGGTTTATTATCAGAGTCTTAGGTGGAGTATTCATAATATGTACAATGTTTCAAATAGGCCCTAAAGCAATTTGGTCAGAAAATACAGGAGGAATGATTTTATCTGATTTACTTCCTATACTCTTTTCAGTATTTTTATTTGCTGGATTATTTCTACCTCTTCTTCTTAATTTCGGACTTTTAGAATTTGTAGGCTCCCTCCTAGTAAAAATAATGAGACCAATTTTTAATCTTCCTGGTTCAGCTGCAATAGATTGTATAGCTTCTTGGCTTGGAGATGGTACTATTGGTGTTCTTTTAACAAGTAAACAATATGTTGATGGGTATTATACTGAAAGAGAGGCCTGTGTAATTGGTACAACCTTCTCTTTAGTTTCAATAACCTTTAGCATAGTTGTAATTGATACCGTTGGGCTTAGTCATATGTTTTTACCTTTCTATCTATCAGTTACCTTTGCTGGTTTAGTAGCTGCAATATTAGTGCCTAAATTACCTCCACTATCAAGAAAAAAGGATATATACTATAATAATACAAATAAATCTATGGAAGACCTTCTTCCTGAAGGGTATACAACTTTTAAATTTGGTTTAAAAAAAGCTATAGATAAAGCTAAATCTTCATCCTTTAAAAAAGATGTATTTGCTAAAGGGACATTAAATGTTGTAGATATGTGGTTTGGCGTAATCCCTGTAGTTATGGCTGTAGGAACTATTGCACTAATGTTAGCAGAATATACACCATTATTTCAAATTCTCGGTTTACCCTTTATACCAATATTAAAAATTCTCCAAATTCCAGAAGCTGCAGCAGCTTCTAGCACATTAGTAGCTGGATTCGCAGACATGCTATTACCATCTATAATGTCAGGTGGAATTCAAAGTGATATGACAAGATTTATTATAGCTGCAACTTCTATAACTCAGCTTATATATCTTTCCGAAGTGGGCGCTTTATTACTAGGTTCTAAAATACCTGTTAATATAAAAGAATTGTTCATAATATTTATAGAAAGAACTTTAATAACTCTTCCTATAATTTCAATTATTGCTCACTTCATATTCTAAAATAATTTATAATATTTAGTTATATTTATTTTAAAGATAAGCAGATCATATTTTATTAATTCAATATGGTCTGTTTTCTTTAGTTTTTGATATTGCCTATTCAATAGTAATGGTAATTATCTTTTAAAATTATAATAATTTATGTATAATATATCTTATAAGTAAAATAAGAAACAATAATTTTTTTATTGAATAATATAAATTCTATTATAATTGGGGAATCTTAAAGGAGGCATGACAATGTGGATTAATAATTTAATCAGTATAAAAAAAGTAAATATAGATAATATATCTACTCTTATAATCTATCCTAAAAATTTTACTGAAAAACTTCCTGTAATATTCTTTTATCATGGATGGAGTTCTAATAAAGATGTTCATAAAAACCTAGGCAGTTTCTTAGCTTGCAATGGATATATGGTAGTTATACCTGATTCAATAAATCATGGTGAGCGTGGAACCATCGATTATTGGCAAGGTGAAAGTGGATTAACTAAGTTTTGGCCAACGGTGTTATCATCTGTAAAGGAATTCAGTTTTATTCTTGATTATATTAAATCTAACTACAATATAGATGAACTCAGAATTGGAGTTTCTGGTCATTCCATGGGAGGAATGATTACTTCTGGTATTATTGCTCATAATAAATGCATTAAGGCTGGAGTAATTATGAATAGCTCTGGCGCTTGGGTTGAAGCTACTTTGGAAATAATTGGAGATCAGTATAAAGATAATAAAGATTATATAGATAAAAACTTAAATGAACTATCTTCATATAGCCCTATAAATAACATTAATAATTTTAATAATACTCCTCTTCTTTTACTTCACGGGGATAAGGATGCTTTAGTTCCAATTAAAAGTGAGATTGCTTTCTTTAATGCAATAAAAGATCACTATCAAAATAAAGATTTAGTAGATATGAAAACCTACGACAGACTAAACCATTATATAACAGAGGCTATAGTTTCTGAAGCTCTTCAATGGTTTAATACTTATTTGTAAGTAAAAGGGGGCGTCGCAAAATA